>JAYUQF010000658.1:0-18185 GCA_043756885.1 Pseudomonadota bacterium | reverse complement strand
GGCGTCGTCATCTTGGCCTTCGTGGCGATCCGCTTATTACAGCTGCAAGAGTTGGTCTACCCGTCGGCACTGCGCTGCGCTAGCGCCCGCAGTGAACTTGCGCAGCAGCCCTGCAATACGATCCTGTCGGCGACTGAATGGTACGTGTTGTACTTGACGACGCAAAAGCGCAAACCGCCTACGCAGCCACCCAGCGCGGAGTGGGCCTACCGAGCAATTGCCCGACTTGGCGGATGGATGAATACGCAACGAACGGGTCGGCCCGACTGGCAGGCGATCTGGTACGGCCTGTTTCGCTTGGCCGAGCGGGTCGAAACCCACCGCCTCACCGTCGAACTTGGCGCAAGAACCGATCAATAGACAGCCCAGGAGAGCGGGGTCCGGCAAGTAGCTTCTCCGGTATTGCGCTACAACGTACGCTATAGCATGGGTCTTATTCGCCCAGATAATCCTGTGCAATCGCACACAATCTGGTCTCCCGCATGGCGAATTTGGCGGACCATATCAATGTAATGGATCAATTGTTCAAACTGTCACCTTCAAGTCACCTCAACGGCCCTTACGCATGCTTCTGGACTTCTCCTCTTTACCCGACGGCCACGCCATTGGCGCTGAAATCTGTATTATTGGCGCCGGCGCCGCCGGTATTACATTGGCTTTAGAGCTCGCTCGAACAGGCATCGACGTGCTGCTGCTGGAAGCCGGTGGAGTGAATTACGAATCGTCCACGCAGTCGCTTTACGAAGGCGAGGTCGTGGACGCGAGGATGCATAGTCCTCCGGACAAGTATCGGCAACGACGACTCGGCGGAACGACGACGATCTGGGGCGGACGTTGCGTCCCCTTCGATTCCATCGACTTCGAAACGCGAGACTACGTTCCTCACAGCGGATGGCCGGTTACGCACGCCGAGATCCTGCCCTATTACCCTGCGGCCAACAGACTATGTGAAGCCGGGCAGTTCGCTTATACGGTCGCTGCTGCAGAGGACGTGCGCTTTCGTCCCCTTATCAAGGACTTTGAGGGGACTCACTTCACGACTGACCACCTGGAACGCTTTAGCTGTCCGACTAATTTCGGCGCGCGCTACCACCACAAATTGCGCGACGCAGATACGGTTCGTCTATTACTGCACGCAAATGTCACGCACCTGCAACTTAACGAAGCCGGCACTGCAGTCGTTGGTGCTACGCTGCGCAGCCTCACTGGCACTACCGGCAGCGCCACAGCGAAGCGTTTCATTCTAGCGGTAGGCGGACTCGAATCGGCGCGACTTTTACTTGCGAGTCGCGACATCCAAGCGGCGGGTATCGGCAATGAGTATGACGCGGTTGGACGTTACTACATGTGCCACGTGGCAGGCACGATAGGTGCGATCCGTTTCAATCTGCCATTGTCGTCAGTTTGGTATGGATACGAAATCTCCGATGACGGCGTGTACTGTCGTCGCCGCTTTGCGCTGCGTGCCGCGACGCAGCGGCAGCTCGGCCTGGGCAATTTCGTCGCTCGATTGCACCACCCACGCATCGCTGACCCGAGTCATCAAAGTGCAATCCTGTCTCTGCTCTATCTGGCGAAACCCCTAATTGCGTACGAATATGCTATGCGTCTGACTGATACCAGACCAGCTAATCTCGCGGTTTGGGCCCACCATCTAGCCAATGTCGCACATGGGCCATTCGACGCCGTCCGCTTCGCTTGGCACATGTTGCGTGACCGCAAGCTCGCGGGGCGTAAGTTTCCGTCGATTATCCTGCGCCCTAAAGTAAACCTTTTCAGTCTCGATTTTCATGCAGAACAGCAGCCGAACCCATCCAGCCGGGTCAAGCTGGCGCACTCGCTGGACCAATTAGGAGTACAGCGTCTTGAGATCGATTGGCGTTATACGCCTGGCGATGTGGAGACGGTGCGACGGGCTATCTCACTACTCGCGACCGACATAAGAGAGTTCGGGAAGGGTAGTTTTGAATATGACGAAGAGAGTATCGAAACGGAAATGACGCGTTACGGAGCATATGGTGGTCATCATATCGGTACAGCCCGTATGGGCAATGACCCGCGCAGCAGTGTCGTCAATGGGGACTGCCGTGTGCACGGCGTCGAGAACCTCTACGTGGTGGGTTCGGCCGTTTTCCCGACCTCCAGCCAGGCCAATCCAACCTTGACGATCGTCGCCTTTGCGCTGCGACTCGCTGAGCACTTGAAAAAAAGCGCAGACTGATCGCGCTGCTTGACCAGGCAGAAATTCCGTGGTCACGGCTGCAGCCTCACGTGTTGTCGGGAATCGAACTAGTGTAGCCGGTCGCAGTGCGTGGCGGTTCAGCGCGTGCTCGGAATTGTTGCAGGTACTTGCTGCATTCGCGTGAATGCCGCCTGCGCAATCGCCGCGTGTGCGCTTGCATCGAAATGAATCATGTCCCCGCGCTGGTGATATACGGAACGCCCGCTATCGGCCTGTAATTTGCGCAATATAGGCGCTGCGTCTATGACATCTATGCCAAGCGATGAACACATTTCCATGACGAATTGCTGCGGCTGGGGATAGGAATATCCTTCGACCAACTGAAACTCGACCGGCAGGATGATAAACAACAGGCGGGCATGATGAGCACGCACCAGTTCAGCCAGTTCGCTGACCGGCGCGCGCACCTGCGCCCATGCATTCATATCGAATACGAACGGCAAGGATTCGTTGGTGATTGGATCCAGTGGGTAGTTGTGTTGCTGGAAGAACTTTACCAGCGCTTCGACAGACGATGGTTCCGGGATCGCTTGCGCGATCTGAGACATTAGTTGGTGATTCTCGACGGTCGGCGGGTCGAAGGAGCGCGCCTGAGGCTCGCTTGCAGTATTGACGATCGTGCGCAGAAGTACGCTACGCTCCCACCAGTGAGGAGCATGAGCTACGGCGGCAAATTTTTCACGCGCGATGTATCGGAAGTTGTCATTCAGGAACAGACCAACGACGACAAAATCGGGATCAAATTTGTAGCCTTTATTCTTGTAGAGCGCGAGGTAATCGTTGGCGTCGTAACTCGAGACACCGCCGTTGATGACCAAGGTCTTCTCGTGCCCTGCTTGGGCCTGCCACAGAGTCTGCAGGCGCGCGCCAACTGCTTGGTCTTCATTAACGAGGCCGCCTTGTACTATGGAGTCCCCGAGAAACAGAATTCTGAATTCGCCTTTAGGCTTCGCCATCGCGATTTCAGGTCCGCGAAAACCATACTCATTGGTGCGGTACTCGATGCCTTTGTAGACACCCCGATAGCTAGGCACCAGTTCATACTTCAACCCTGGGATGGTCGTCGGGCGAGCGAAGCGCCTGGCATCGTTGGCGCGCAAATAGTATTCGCCGGCCAACATCGTGCCGACTATCAATACCAAAGTTACGCTGACCATCACTAACGATTTGATGAGCGGCCTGAAGCGGGGACTATTCACTGCGTAATGCCCTGTTGACCAATTGGCAGTCGGAAAACGACGACTTCCACCGTTCCGTCGAGTGTCACCAATACCCAAGATCCTACCGAATTGACCTGTACGCTACCATTCCCGCACGCGGCCGGCACGCACAAAACTGGCGGCGCTTAGATCGCAGTCAGCCTCTGACGCACTCGCTAGAGTGCTGTGAGTTTGTCGTATTGCTCGCAGTAGCGTGCAAATATTTGCGCGCCAGAAAATTCACTTTCGACGCGGGCCCGTCCGTTTTCTCCCATCCGCTGGCGAAGCTCCCGGTCGTCAAGAAGACGGAGAATGGCGCTGGCAATCGCCGCAGGATCTGAGGGGGGGACTAGCACGCCGGTCTCGTTGTCGATCAAAAGCTCACAGGTGCCGCCGCCATCCGTCGCGACCACCGGCTTTTCCAGGATCATATACTCCATGATGGAATTGGAGATGCCTTCAGTGAAGGTAATCAATGTGCCGATATCGAAGCCGCTGACCAAATCCTCGGTGGCCGCTGGAATCTCACCCGGAATGCGGAAGTGGTCTGCCAGCGCGGGAGGTACCAGCGCCTGGCAGGCAGACAAGGTTAGGCCGGCACCTATCAACACGAAGGTCACATCGTCGCGCTTTTGCAAGATGATGCGCGCTGCCGCAATCAGGCTGGGTTGATCCTTGAATTCGGAAAACGAGGCGATCATGCCGACTACATACGGTGTGGTGATCCCAAGCAAACGGCGCAGATAGGTCCGATCGGGTAGCTTGCTGAGTCGACTCATATCGTAAGCGGAATAGATCAGGGTGGTCTTAGCCGCCGGCGGCTGATAGACCTTGATCCCAGCGACGGAATTGCCGACGATGGAATCAGACAGCGCAAACACCAACTGCGCGCGCCGACGAAGACGCTGGCTAAGCTCCGCGGGTGCGTTCTGGATGATCGCGCTCATCAACTTGATGCGTAATAACAGCGTCGCGGGTAAGGCAAAAATGGCGGTCATGGGGTGCCACGCAGTAATCACCGCCGGACGCATTCGCCGGCACAGCATGAGGAAGCGCCAGAACATTGTCGGGTCGCGTTTTGAGTGCCGCGGTAGATGAATAATGGAGACGTCGGGCAGGGTTTCGATCTCGTGATAGAACAGATTGGGCTCTAAGGTCACAATGTAGACTTGGTAGCCGCCGCGCTGCGCCAGATATTTGACCAAGTCAACGCATTGCCGCTCTTTGCCGCCGGCGGTCAGCTTGTCGATGAAATGAAGGATTGTTGTCACGGGTAACCTGTCGATTGAGCGCGAGGCCAGGCGAGTCGGCGGGCTCAGTTCAGCATCGCGAGCACGCTGGTTTCCAGTGCCACCCGCGGGCGCCAGCCGGTGTGGGTCTCAATTTTTTGCCCGGAACCAAAGCTGTCCGCAATGTCGCCAGTTGTGAAGCGGGCTGGATTTGTACGAACTGTGACCGACATACCTGTCGCAACGATCATCATGTCCAGCAGATCACGCATCGTTATCGGGGTCCCGCTACACACATTATAGACTTGGCCATCGACGCCGCTGCGGCCGAGTGCAAGTAATGCGCTGCATATGTCGTCAATATCTACGAAGTCGCGGCGGGATTCGAGATTGCCTACTTCGATTTGCGGGGCCGCAAGCCCGGCGCGAATTCGCCTTAATTGAGCGGCGAAAGCGCCAGGGGCGCTGCTTGCGGGCACCCCGCGTCCAACGATATTGAAAATGCGACCAATGATTGGGCGCAACTCGCGGACAGCGAAGTAACGCGTCGCCAAGGTCTGCCAGGCTTTTGAAATCCCATACTGCGAAATCGGTGCTGGATTGGTGTGATCTTCGTTGATCGGCAGCTTGCTGGCATCTATCGGTCCATATTCCGCTGCGGACCCGGCGATGATTACCCGAGGGGGAGCGGGTAGTTCGGACAACGCCTGAAGTAGATTTACCGTGGTCTCGACGTTGCCGCGGTAAAACTCCATCCAGCTTTGCGCGCGAAGGGTTCCAGCCAGGTGGAAAATCAGGTCCGGACGGAGTGTGGATACTGCGCGCTGAGTCGCGTTGCTGTCGAGCAAGTCGACCGTTATATCGTCGGCCGAAGACGGGGAGGACGTACGCGCGAGTCCAAGCACACGGGCTGCGGGCCAGGCCGCGCCCAGCGCGCTGCGCAGATTGCCTCCGAGGTAGCCATTAACGCCGGTGATCAGCACCGTACTATCCATTCTCTTCAAGCAGAAAGCGCTTTGGGTCCGCCGTAACTTCCTGCTGGGCAGTGGCGTAGTCGTCTACGCGGCCAATATCGAGCCAGTAGCAATCACTAGGCGCACAATACACCCGACCACCCTCTGCGAGAATGCGCAATAACAGATCTGGCATGCCGATTGATTCTCCATCAGAGATCAGATCTCGACAGGAACGCGACAGAACATAAACGCCCATGCTGACCGAATGTACGATGGTCGGCTTCTCCTGATAGCCGGTCAGGAAATTGTTGCCGTCAGTTTCAACTACGCCCAAGTCGATTCGCGTGGCCCGGTCGACGACCGAGACGGTCGCATCGGCGCGATGACGCAAGTGTTCTTCGTATAAATGCCGATAGTCAAGCGTGGTGAGGATGTCGCCGTTCATCACCAGAAAATGGTCTTCACAGAATGGCAGCAGTTTGAGTGCACCAGCGGTATTGAGCGGGGTCGATTCACGGACGTAGCTTATGTCCATGCCCCAGCGCTCGCCATTCCCGAAGTAGGCCATGATTAATTCGGCGAGATGGCCTGTAAGAATCGTGAGCTTTGCGAAGCCGAGGGCTTTAAGCTGACGCACGATGATCTCAAGGATTGGGTAGTCGCCGACGGGCACCAGCGGCTTGGGGAAATTCATCGTGTAGGGCATGAGGCGTGTGCCCTTGCCGCCCGCCAGGATAATTGCTTGCAATGTCATGGCCACATTCCACCAGCTAAAATGATGCTCAGGGAATGGCAACAAGAGATATTCCTGACTGCCTACCTCAGAGAATATGCGGCGGAGCGCGGTATTCTCTCTGCTATTGGTGTCGCGCTTCTATTTCGAGATATGGACCTCCAGAATCAAGCTACACGTCTGCGCGTGTCGAGCAACTCTCCCCTCGCAATTGTTCTGCAAACGTTTGCACGTGGTCAAGGTTCGGGTGTATGAATTGCGTCAACAAGCGTCACAGTATGGTGCGACGAAGATTGCACATCTCGCCGAGTCCGTCATCCGGTCCCTGGACGGGCGACGTTTATTCGAGAGCGCAGAGTGCCTGGGTTTGTCGGCACATTTCGGGATATCCTGTCCGTCCTCCGGAGTCCTCAAGCGGCCGCGTTGGAATGGCTCGGGACTCTACCCCTGCGGTATCGCGGATTGGTGCGCAGAGCAGTGCGGGGAGTGTGCGGCAGCAGAAGGGTGCCCGCGCGATTCGAACAGGACGGTAAATTCGCTAACGAAGTTCGTTGTGTAGGCGAGAAGCGCAAAAAAAGCTAGTAGGGATGTTTGATGCTTGAAGAATCGACGCTCGGCGGGGGGAAGCAGGACACCAAGTCCAGCAACCGTCGATTCGGCTGGGTTTTCGCTGGCGTTTTTGCGCTGATGGGTCTCACCCCTCTATTTCACGGCGCACCGCCGCGCTGGTGGGCCGGTGTCGGCTTGCTTGTCCTGGTCGCAGTGACCATTGCCGCACCGGCTGCGTTGACGCTACCCAATCGGCTGTGGATGCGACTCGGCGACGTGTTGCATAGGATAACCAGTCCGATCATGCTGGCCGTGCTTTTCTACCTCACCGTGACTCCAATGGGCATCTTGATGCGTCTGGTCGGCCGCGATCCCTTGCGCTTGCGGCGCTCTGCAAGCGAGAGTACCTATTGGATAGCGCGGAATCCGCCCGGCCCGCAGCCTGAATCCCTGAAGTATCAATTCTAGAGGCGTAATTTATGAGTTTTTTGCGCGAATTGTGGGTCTATATGCGCACGCGCAAGGCGTATTGGCTTGCCCCAATCCTGATCGTCATGGTGCTCCTCGGCGGGCTCATTGTGTTTTCGCAGGGTTCGGTCATCGCGCCATTTATCTATACCTTGTTTTAACCCATGCGCATCCTCGGCATCAGCGCCTTTTACCATGATGCAGCTGCGGCCCTGATCTGCGACGGCGAGATCGTCGCCGCAGCGCAGGAGGAGCGTTTCACCCGCAAGAAGCACGACGCTGATTTTCCAAGCCGCGCACTTGATTTCTGTCTCCGTCGTGGTGGTATAACGCTCGATCAAGTCGATTTGGTCGCGTTTTACGACAAACCATTCCTTAAATTCGAACGTCTATTGGAGACGTATCTTGCATTTGCACCGCGCGGCTTCAAATCTTTTCGTCTGGCAATTCCGTTGTGGTTACGCGAGAAGCTTTTTCTAAAGGATTTAATCAAGAAGAAGCTGCGCGACGGTGCCCCCGATTTTGACTGGGACAATCGTCTAGTCTTCAGCGAGCATCATCTGAGTCACGCCGCTAGCGCTTTTTTTCCGTCGCCGTTTGCATCGGCCGCGGTTTTAACCATTGACGGTGTCGGCGAGTGGGCGACCAGTTCGCTTGCTCACGGTCAGCACAATTCACTGCAAATCCTCCAGGAAATTCACTTTCCGCATTCGCTCGGGCTGCTTTATTCAGCGTTTACCTATTACACGGGGTTCAAGGTGAATTCCGGAGAGTACAAACTCATGGGACTCGCTCCCTATGGTGAGCCGCGGTTCGCAGGCATCATTCGCGATAAGCTGATTGAAATCAAAGAGGATGGTTCGTTTCGACTCGACGTCGACTATTTCGACTACTGCGTCGGTCTGACCATGACCAACGTCCGCTTCGACAAGCTGTTCGGCCAGCCGGTACGTCCGGCTGACAAGGACTTGACGCAGTTCCATATGGACATCGCCGCCTCGATCCAGCAGGTCACAGAAGAAGTTGTGCTGCGGATGACGCGCACCGCGGTTAGAGAAACAGGCGAGTCCAATTTATGCCTCGCCGGTGGCGTGGCGCTGAATTGTGTTGCCAACGGCAAGATTCTCAAGGACGGCCACGTCAAGAATTTCTGGGTGCAACCGGCCGCAGGCGACTCGGGTGGCAGCCTTGGCGCGGCTTTGTGTGGCTACTACTTGTACGGAGGGCAGCCGCGTAATCCCGGCGTTACGCGCGACGCCATGCGAGGTTCTTATCTCGGACCAGAATATTCCGAGAGCGAAATTCAAGAACGGTTGCTTGCCGTGGGTGCCAATTTCGTTTGTCTTGCCGATCAGGCGCTAATTGAGCAGATAGTCGACGCGCTCGAGGCCGAACGCGCCATTGGCTGGTTCCAGGGACGCATGGAATTCGGACCGCGTGCGCTCGGCGCACGCTCTATTCTTGGTGATCCACGCTCGGCCACGATGCAGAAAACTCTCAATCTCAAGGTCAAATTCCGCGAATCATTTCGGCCCTTCGCTCCCGCTGTCCTGCGTGAAGACGTCGCAGACTGGTTCGATCTGGAGGTGGACTCGCCGTACATGTTGCTGGTCGCAGGCGTGAAGGAGCGGCACCATTGCCCGCCACAGGCGGGGCAAGAGCAACTGTTTGGTATCGACAAGCTGAGTATCGCTCGTTCAAGCATTCCGGCGGTGACGCATGTCGATTACTCTGCGCGTGTTCAGACGGTTCATCACGATACCAATCCGCGCTTTCACGCCTTGCTCACGGCGTTCAAGCTTCGCACCGGCTGTCCGGTTCTGGTCAATACCAGTTTTAATGTACGCGGCGAGCCGATCGTGTGCACGCCGGAAGATGCCTTTCGGTGCTTCATGGGCACCGACATCGAAACGCTGGCAATCGGCAACTGTCTGCTGCAGAAAGAGCAACAGGATCCAGCTTTGAAGCTGGATTATACGGCGGCCTTCGAACTCGACTGATAATCCTTGCGCACGCTTCGGTGCTGCTCAGATATTGTTGATGTCTGTGCGGTATTGATGGAGATTGCCGGTCACATAGGCAATTGTCTCCTTGAGGCCGTCGATAAGCGTGTACTGCGGGCGCCAGCCGAGCAAATCGGCCGCTTTCGAATTGCCGCACAATAGTTGCATGACCTCACTGTTGGCGGGTCGGGTGCGCATTTCGTCTTCACCGACCGTGACATTGGTACCCATCAACTGTTGAATGAGGGCAACCAGTTCCCCAATCGTCACTCCGGCTCCGGAACCAATATTTACCAGTTCGCCTGGTGCAATTGGCGCGCGGGCCATCGCAATAAATCCCGCTACGGTGTCTTTAACGAAGGTGAAATCGCGTATGGGAGCTAAAGAGCCCAGGGCGAGTTCGCGCTTTCCTGCTGCCAGCTGGCTGATGACGGCAGGAATGACGGCGCGTGCCGACTGCCGAGGGCCGAAGGTATTGAATGGTCGTATGGTCACGACCGGTAGTTCATAGGAACACGCAAAGCTCTCAGCCAGCTTATCTGCCGCGATTTTGGTTGCCGAGTAAGGAGACTGTCCTTGTAGTGGGTGGGCTTCGTCGATTGGCGTATAGCGCGCCGTGCCATAAGTTTCGGACGTTGAGGTGTGCACCAGCCGGCGGACTCCTGCGCTGCGACAGGCTTCGAGTACGTTCAACGTCCCGGTCACATTGGTGCCTACATAGCTTTGCGGTGCGATATAGGAAAACGGGATGGCTATCAGGGCGGCGAGATGAAACACCGTGTCACAATCGGCGACGGCGTCGCGTACAAAAAATGGATCGCGGATGTCGCCGGCAATAACCTCCAGCTGCGTGCTGTCGCGGGCTATTGCAGAATGATCGAGATGTCCCCAGGCGCCGCGCGAATCGTAGTGCACAAAAGCGCGGACCCGTGCGCCGAGGTCAAGCAGGCTTTCGACCAGGTGACTGCCGATGAACCCACCTGCGCCCGTCACGAGCACCCGTCGCCCTTTAAGGTCGACCATCTCCATTACGTTCTCCAAAATTGTTCAAAATGCATGTCAGTTCAGCTACGGCATCGGCGCAGGCTTCCTGCGCACAGGTGTACACCCAACTCGCCAATATCCGAGTGCGCATGTGCTGGCAAAACGCAGCATATGCGCCGCTTCAAGGTATGATTCGGCGCATATGTCCTCTCATTGGCTGTTCGCCGGATTGTGCGGGGCGAACAAGACGAGATTTACGCAGGCCTGCCTAGAATACCAGCAATGAAATTTGCGCTGACCTCTCTCTCCGGTTTTGTCTGGTCTGGCGTTTGCCTGCTGTTCAGCCTGCTGATTATTTCCTCGTTCTGGCCCGGTATTGCGGGCATTCCGGTCGCGATAGTCTTGACCGTCATGGCATTACGCCGCTCAAAGGCCTTGGCCATGTTGTGGCTTGCGGGCATTCCCACGATATTCATTTATGCCAATAATCTGCTGAGCTCCGTGCCATTTCTGCGCGCTGAACGCGCGCTACTGCCTCTCTTGGTTGTCATTCTGCTCAGTCGTGATCGTATCCGGAAAGTAATCAGGATGCCGCTACTGGACATTGAAAAGGCGATGCTCGCTCTGTTATTTGTCGCTGGCGTATCCATGGTTTGGGCGTCGCTCGGGGTGCCGGTCGAGGTGCTCCATCAAAACATCTGGATGTATACGGAGTCATTGCTTGTCCCATTTTTCGGCTTTTTTTTCGCTCGTCGCCAGGTGTGGAATGCGCGGGACATCAACGCCTTAATCGACGGTCTGCTGGTCGCCGCCGTCTACCTCGCCGTCGTCGGCGCCCTGCAGCTCTTTCTCGGCATGAGCTTTTTCTATCCGCATTATATAGAACCGGCGGTCGACCCGACCCGCGCTTCCGGCGTGTTCAGTAGCCCCAACCAGTACGGCTTTGTGATGATGGTGTTCTGCTTTCTCGCCATCTATCGCTATGTCCGCTGTCGGGACGGCGTCGCGCGGACCGTTCTGCTCGGACTTGTCGCCCTTGCACTATTTGGTGTCGCCATCTGTAAGACGCGGGACCCCTGGCTCGCGACGGTGGCGGGCTTGGGGTGTATTTACCTCAACGATAAGCGTGTCCGGGGTGTCATGCGTATCGGTGCGGTGCTGGCTTTTGTTGGCGGCATCGTCGCGTTGCCGTTCCTGTTCGATTCAGGGCTGCTTGAGCACCGCATCCTCGATCTTGAACCAATGTACCCGCGCTTCGGAGCCTACACGACCTCGCTCAACATTATCGCTCATCGGCCACTGACAGGATTGGGATTCGGGCCGTTCACATTCTCGCTGGCAAAGGCCGAATACGGCACGACTTTTGGACTGATTTCGACCAACTGGCTGCTGTACGCCAGCATTCCGCATAATGAGTATCTGCACATGATGGTGTTGATGGGGCTCGCCGGCTTCATTCCCTTCATGATGGTGCTGCAGCGCGCTTATCGGTTGACCAAGGCCCCGTCCGTCGATCCCGACAGCGAATTGGCGGGCTGGCTGCCTGAGTTTACAATTTACGTGCGAGCGATTCTTGTCGCGTATGTTGTTGCCGGCTTGTTTGTCGACGTCATAATGTTTCAATATTTCGTGCTTTTGATGTATTTTCTGCTCGGCATCTGTGCGAGTGGTGAGCGGGGAGCGGCGACTGAACGCGTAAACGGCCAGCGACCGGCGCGACATGCCAGACAGGTGGGGCTCAGTCCTGCCGTCACGAACGAGAGAATGCCGTCGTAGGTGAAACTGCGCTCCGTCGGCTTCAACCGCGTACTCAGCAGCGTAAACTTTGCACGAATGCGATCCGTACCAGGATCGGTACTTCGGTGTCGCGAGTACCCAAACCGGGGATATTTTTTTACCAGGCGCGATGGGCCTGGGAACGGTCGCAAATCGCACGCAACGAAAAAGTGCCGCGACACGGTCAGAACTCACAATCGTTCTCACTCGAAGTGCTGGAAATTTGATCGCAACAACGGCAAGGTGGCAAGAGCATGGCGGGAGCAGATTAACAGCCGGCCACTTGCGCCGCGGGTTTGCAGCTTGTCGGCGTGGTGTCGCGCTATTCGTCTGAGGGGCTCCTACTGAAGTCTGCTACCAGCACCGGCCTCGTGAGGCGGGCGTCGGCCCATCCGTAGGCGACTTATACGGCCATTGTTGAATCTGTCCTGGGGTACCGCGGGACGTCCCGGGAAGCGTCCCGGACTGGACGGCGATAGCGCTGTGCGCTAGTCCGTCATCAGCGCTGGACGAACAAAAAAGACAAGGCGCGAGAGATCAGGTACGTGATATGAAAGTGAGTGTTTTTGGTCTCGGCTACGTCGGCACCGTGGCATCCGCCTGTCTTGCTGCGGACGGACACCGCGTCATTGGTGTCGACAAGAACCCCAGCAAGGTAGACGTGATTAATGCCGGCAGATCACCGGTGGTCGAGAAGGGATTGGACCAACTGATCGCCACGGGTGTCGCGAGCGGCAATCTGAGCGCGACATTGTCCGCAGACTCCGCGATCGAGGCCTCGGACTTGACGCTCGTATGTGTCGGCACGCCGAGCAGCGGTAACGGCAGTCTCAACCTGGATTATGTGCGCGAGGTTTGCGAGCAGATCGGCAACGCTCTGCGCCAGTCTGCGAAGCCGCATACGATCGTGATCCGCAGCACGGTGCTGCCCGGCACGGTGCGCGAACTGGTCGTGCCTATGCTGGAGCAGACGTCTGGCAAACGGACGGGCGAACAATTCTCGGTGTGCTTCAACCCGGAGTTCCTGCGCGAAGCGACGGCCGTTGATGACTACTACCATCCACCCAAGACGGTCATCGGCGAAGCGCTGCCCGGCGCCGGCGACGAACTCGTAAAGCTCTATGCGGGCATCGACGCACCTCTTTTTCGCACCACCATTGAGGCCGCCGAGCTAATCAAATACGTCGACAATACCTGGCATGCGCTCAAGGTCGGATTCGCCAACGAAATCGGGGCCCTGAGCAAGTCTTTAGGTATAGACGGAAGAGGCGTTATGGAGGTCTTCTGCAGCGACACCAAGCTTAATTTGTCGCCATATTATCTTCGTCCCGGTTTCGCGTTTGGTGGCTCGTGTTTGCCGAAGGATGTGCGTGCCCTGCGTCATCGCGCACGGGAGCTCGATATCAATGCGCCGATCTTGGATTCCATCCTGCCGAGCAATCAGGCGCATTTCGAACGCGGATTCGCCCTGGTTTCGCGCCTCGGTCGCCGGCGCATCGGCGTGCTGGGCATGAGCTTTAAGTCGGGTACTGATGATCTTCGCGAGAGTCCAATGGTAGAGTTGATAGAGCGGTTGCTTGGCAAGGGATACAACGTGTTGGTTTACGACCGCAGTGTTAATCTCGCGCGGCTGGTGGGCGCAAACAAGGACTACATCACTGCCCATGTTCCGCATATCGCAGAGTTGATGCGCACCGATATCGATGAAGTGATAGACCATGCCGAAGTATTGGTCATCGGCCACGACGCTGCGGAATTCAGGGAGGTAGTCGCCAAACAGCCGTACGGCAAATCGGTGGTCGACCTGGTCGGTATCATGCGCGATGTCAGCAGCAACGAACACTATGAGGGCATCTGCTGGTGACCGGCACCCCTCGGAGCCGGCGGCGTGTACTGATTATCGTTGAAAACCTGCCGGTGCCTTTCGACCGACGCGTATGGCAGGAGGCGACTACCCTGGCTGCCGCGGGCTACACCGTCTCGATCATTTGTCCGGTTGGACGTGGCTACGAGCTACATACTGAAATCATCGACGGCATCGCCATCTACCGCCACCGTCTCCCGCTTGAAGCCGAGGGATGGGGGGGCTACGTACTTGAATATGGCTGGGCCCTGCTGGCGCAACTTTGGCTGAGTGTCCGGGTCGCCTGCACGCGCGGCTTCGATGCGATTCACGCATGCAACCCGCCCGATACGATTTTCCTCATCGCCGCGCTGTGGAAGTTGTTCGGTAAGCGCTTCCTGTTCGACCATCACGACATCAACCCGGAATTGTACGAGGCGAAATTCGGGCGTCGCGACGCCTTCTACAAATTGATGTTGCTGCTCGAGCGTCTGACATTCCGCACCGCGGACGTATCGATTGCGACCAACGAATCCTACCGCCAGATCGCCATTGAGCGAGGTGGCATGGCGCCGGACAAGGTCCATGTGGTGCGCAGCGGGCCTGCCCTTGAGCGCTTTCGAATCCTGCCGCCCGATGACGCGCTGAAGCATGGACGTCGATTTCTGGTGGGCTACGTCGGCGTTATGGGGCGCCAGGAAGGCATTGATCTATTGCTCGAATCGATACGGCTGTTGGTTCATGACCGTCAGCGTACCGATATACATTTTTGCTTGGTCGGTGGCGGTACCGAACTGTCGCGCATGATGCAGCTATCGACCACATTGGGAATTAATCCTTTCGTAACCTTCACTGGCAGAGTCAGCGATCAGGAAATGCTGGCGGTTCTCAATACCGCCGACGTCTGCGTCAATCCGGATATCGCCAATGAGATGAATGACAAATCGACCATGAACAAAATCATGGAATACATGGCACTTGCCAAGCCAATCGTACAGTTCGATTTGACCGAAGGCCGCATCTCTGCCCAGCACGCGTCGCTTTACGCACGAAAGAACGATCCGGTCGATTTTGCTGACAAGATCTGTGAACTGCTTGAGGATCCGGAACGTCGTGCCGAAATGGGTCGATTCGGCCGCACGAGGGTGATCGAGTCGCTCTCCTGGGAACACGAAGCGCCGAAGCTCCTAGCGGCGTATCAGAGCTTGCTGTGCTGACTCCCAGGCACTGACAGCGATGTGTGGACTTGCGGGTTACGCGACAACGCAGCCGCTTGCGATGGCCGAAAGCGGGCTACGGCGAATGGCCGCAACCATCGAACATCGCGGCCCGGACGATTGCGGGTTTTTTTCAACCCGAACGGCCGACAACTCTGCCCTCATCGGGCTCGCCCATCGGCGCCTATCAATTATCGATATTAATTCCGGGCATCAGCCACTGGGGAACGAAGACGGGTCTGTTCAGATAGTTTTTAATGGCGAAATTTACAATTTTCAGGTACTCAGACAGGAACTCCTCGCCTTCGGCCATCGGTTCGCCACCCAGTCCGACACCGAAACTATCGTACACGCGTACGAACAGTGGGGTCCCGATTGCGTAAATCACCTGCGCGGTATGTTCGCCTTTGCACTTTGGGACTCATCGGCGCGGCGTCTCCTGCTCGCTCGTGATCGTTTCGGCAAGAAACCACTATTTTTGTATCAGCGTGATGGGCTGCTGCTGTTTGCATCTGAAATAAAAGCGCTGCTGGCGTTTCCTGGCGTCACGGCGCAGGTCGATCGCGCGGCCCTGTGGGACTACTTCGCCTATCGATACGTGCCGGCCCCGGCTACGCTGTTCGAGGGAATTCACAAGCTCGCGCCTGGCTGTTATGCCATCTGGGAGGCGGGGAAGCTGGTCACCACGCGGTATTACGAACTGGCCGACCGGGGACCAATTCGTAGCGAAAGTCGTGTCGATACGGCAGTCGCCGAATTTTCGCGTCTGCTCGACGACGCGGTGCGTTTGCGCATGGTCGCGGATGTCCCGTTTGGCGCATTTCTTTCTGGTGGCATCGATTCATCTACTATCGTGGCGCTCATGTGTCGACATGCCAGCCAGCGTGTGAAGACCTTTTCAGTGGGCTTCGGCGATTCGCCCTTGAGCGAGTTGGCCTACGCCCGAACGGTGGCGACAGCGCTGGATACCGATCACCACGAATTGACCATCAGTCATCGCGATATCGTTGATTATTTGCCTGCGCTGGTACGCTTCCGTGACGCACCGGTTGCAGAACCTTCCGATGTGCCGGTTTATTTGTTGGCGCGCGAAGCCCGCCGCAGCGTTAAGATGGTGTTGACTGGCGAGGGTGCAGACGAGGTCCTCGGCGGCTATCCCAAGCACGCCTTCGAGAGATACGCGGCCATTTATCAGTGGGTGCCCCGGCCGCTGCGGCGCGGAATTGAACAGCTGATGGCTCTGTTACCCCATCAGTTTCGTCGCGTCGGCACGGCGGTTGCGGCCCTCGGCATCGAGCCCTGGGATGAGCGGATGCCACGTTGGTTTGGCGCCCTGTCCCCGCTCGAGCGTCAGGCCTTACTGGTCTGGCGGCCACCACAGGACTATCGCAAACCTCTAACAAGCGCGGAGCCGCGCAGTGGTAACTCCGCATTGCGCGCGATCCTCTATTTTGATCAGCACAGTTGGCTACCGGATAACCTGCTTGAACGAGGTGACCGCATGACCATGGCTACGTCACTGGAAGCGCGTATGCCATTTATGGATCACCTCCTCGCGGAATTTGTTTCTAGTCTTCCTGACACTTGGCGAGTGCACGGTCGAATAAGCAAGTATCTATTGCGCGAGGCGGCGCAGAATCTGTTACCACAATCCATCCTGCAGCGTAAAAAAATTGGGTTTCGCGTGCCTGTCGACGATTGGTTTCGCGGCAGCCTGCGCGATTTCCTGCTCGACCATTTGCTGGCGCCGACGAGCCACACCGGCGCCTATTATCACGCCAAAACCTTGCGGACCTACGTGGATGAGCACCTTACAGGTCGACGCAATCACGAAAAATTGCTGTGGAGTTTGCTCACCCTGGAGTTGTGGCACCGGGAATTCAAAGTGTCTTTGCCGCTATGAGGGGGGCACGATGCAGCAATGCAGGGCGCCGACGAGATGCCCGTGCGGTCCTTAAGCTCATTACCATGGGCGCCGCCGGGCCCACATGATGGCATCGTTGCCGCTATGCGTATCGTCATCACTACCACCCTGAACAACAATCTGTTCCATGCAAAGATGACCCCGCTATTGCGCGCCCGTCCGGACCTTGAAGTCGTGGTTGTGACGGATCGCGAAGGCCCGCCCATCCCCGGGGTTCGCTGGGTCTGGCCACGCGGGCTGCTCAGCCGATGCGGCGAACTGTTCCCGCGCTTGCTCCAGCTGCTTTTGGCGATTCTGCATCCTCGCACGCGGCTGGTCATGGCTTATGGTCTCGTGCCTCACGGCTTGTTCGCAGTCACACTTTCACGTTTGCGAGCGGTGCCGGTGTATCTGCATTTCATCGGTGGACCTGCCGAGATTCAATTTGCACACGATATTCGAGTGGTTGAAAATCGAGTATTGCGACGCGCCCGCAATCCACACTTATGGCAGGTGTTGGTGCGACGCGCAGCGCATCGGGCAAAACGCATTTTCGTTCCGGGTTCGGTGACGCGGGCATTTCTGCTGCGCGAGGGCTACGCACCTGATACCGTTTCGATGCTGCATAGCGCGACCGATCCGGCACTGTACTTTCCAGGCACGGCGGCGCGAGACCTTGACGTCATCGTTAGCGCGAGGTTGTGTGAGCGTAAGCGTCCTCTATTTACTCTGCAGGTGCTTGCCGAGGTTCGCTCGCGCTACCCCGCGGCGCGCTTCTGTTGGCTCGGCGATGGAGTAATGCACGACGAATTCGCTAGCGCATTGCGCGAACTCGATTTGCAGGATGTGACCGAATGGTTGTCAACGGATTCCGTGGGGCCGTATTACCGACGCGCCAAAGTTTTTCTGCTGTGCTCGATGAACGAGGGCTTGTCACTGGCCTGTCTTGAGGCCATGGCCTGCGGCGCTGTACCAGTAGTATCTGACTGTGGCGATATGGCAGACGCCGTCATCCCGGGTAGTACCGGTCTGTTGCTCGATACGGATGCCGGCCTGAAAGCCTATGCAGAAGCGGTTCTGGCG
>JAYUQF010000657.1:0-2396 GCA_043756885.1 Pseudomonadota bacterium | reverse complement strand
TGCCGACGCCGACGGCTGAGCCCGTTACAACACAGAATGTCCCGCCCGGTGAATAAACGTGCGCCTGCGGCGATCGGCCGTGACAGGTAACGCTCTGGTCACCGGTATTGATACCCGCAAGACGGGCAGGGTAATGGCGCGCGTAACCACGACTTTATCCTGACGCCAAAGCCAGTAGAATGCTTCGCAGTTCCGCCATCGGGTGGTTTTAGTCTCCAGGAGCGACGATCATGGGCTGGCAAAAAATTATTCTGCGCGTCAATCTCACCGCGGGTACCTGTACACGCGAACCCCTCAACATGGAGTGGGCCCAACAGTACCTTGGCTCCCGCGGGCTGGCGACTAAATATCTCATCGAAGAGATCGACCCCAAGGTCGACCCGCTCTCTCCCGCAAACAAATTAATCATCGCGACCGGTCCGCTGACCGGCACCATCGCTTCTACCGGTGGACGCTGGACTGCAGTGACCAAGGGCGCGCTGACCGGCGCCATTGCTGCGTCGAATTCCGGCGGCCAGTTTGGTGGTGAGTTGAAGATGGCCGGCTACGACATGATCATCCTTGAGGGACGTTCGCCTAAGCCGGTTTATCTGTACATCGAAGACGACAAAGCTGAGCTACTGTCTGCTGATGGATTGTGGGGCAAGTCGGTGTGGGAAGTTGAACCGGCGATCAAGACCACGCACAACGACCCTTTAATTCGCATTGCTTCTATCGGCCAGGCTGGTGAATACGGCAATCGTTACGCCTGCATCGTTAACGATCTGCATCGCGCTGCCGGGCGCTCGGGTGTAGGAACCGTCATGGGTTCCAAGCAGCTCAAGGCGATAGCGGTACGCGGCACCAAGGGCGTTAAGCCCCACGATGCCAAGAAGTTCATGAGCGCGGTCAAGATCGCTAGCGACGCCCTGGCACAAAATCCCGGTCGCAAGGGTATGACCTCCGACGGCACTATCGCGATGATGGATGTGACCGGCTCGGTGGGCGCATTACCGACGCGCAACAACCGCGAAGTGCAATTTGAAGGCTCCGCTTCACTCAACGCGGTTGCCATGAAGGCGCCCAATCAGAATGGCCACGTCAATCTGATCCAGAACGGCGCCTGTTTTTCCTGCACCATCGGTTGCGGACGCATTTCCCATATCGATCCCACCCATTTTTCTGTCAAGGACAAACCGCAATACCAGAAGGCCTCAGGCGGGCTCGAATATGAAACGGCCTACGCACTGGGATCGGCAGTTGGCGTCGCCGACATGGATGCCGCGACCTATGCCGGTTTCCTGTGCAACGAATACGGCATGGATCCGATTTCGTTTGGCGGCACACTCGCGGCAGCAATGGAGCTGTATGAAATCGGTGCAATCACCAAGGAGCAGACCGGCGGCGTCGAACTGAAATTTGGCAACGTCGAAGCCTTATGTCTCATGGCGGAGCTGGCGGGCAAGGGCGAGGGTTTTGGCCGCGAGCTCGGTCTCGGCTCCAAGCTGCTGACGGCCAAGTATGGTCACCCTGATCTGTCAATGGCGGTGAAGGGTCAGGAATTTGCTGCCTATGACGGGCGCGCCATGCAGGGCATGGGGCTGGGTTATGCAACCAGCAATCGAGGGGCTTGTCATCTGCGTGCCAACCCCTATGCCAGCGACTTCACGACGATGGAAATCAAAGACAAACCTGAGGTGGTGCGCACCAGCCAGGACTTGATCTCCGCTATCGACTCAAGTGGTTTATGTCTGTTCACGTTGCATGCTGGCGCGAGCCCTGAACATTTCCCCCTGCAGCTCGATGGCGCCATCGAAGGTGGTTGGGATTTGGCACGCTTCCAGGAAACGGGTGAACGCATCTGGAATCTTGAGCGACAGTTTAATCTTGCGGCCGGTCTGACCATTGCCGACGACACATTGCCCAAGCGTATTTTGAGCGAGCCGGCGCCGAGCGGCATGGCCAAAGGCAAGGTCAGCGAATTACCCGCAATGTTGCCCGAATACTACCGTCAGCGCGGTTGGAGCGCCGATGGCAAGCCGACCACCGAAACCCTGAAACGTCTTGGTATGGTCTGAGCACCGATGCGCATCCACGTCAAATTGGTGGGGTGGATGCGCCAATATCTAACGGCGGGTATCGAGCATTTTCACGAGCAGCATTTTGAACTCGCCGAGGGCATGACCCTCGGCGAGTTGTCGGACAAGTTTGGCTTTCGTAACGCGACAGTCTTTGTTGCCATGCGCAACGGTGATCACGTGAAGGACGAAGCACTCGATGGCGCAGTGCTCCACGACGGCGATGAAGTGGTGTTTGTGCCGCCGCTGAAGGGCGGTTAAGGCCGCTAGCCGAAAGCCCGTCGGGCGACCGCTTTTTTTCCGCAGGCTATCGCACGACCTATGTGCCAATCGTTTGCG
>JAYUQF010000656.1:0-18223 GCA_043756885.1 Pseudomonadota bacterium | reverse complement strand
GCAGATCAAAATGGCTGGTGTGCTGGCCGGCAGCGAGTTCATTGGCAAGCAGGGTCGGGATGTCACCCTGCGCCGGGATGATGTGCAGGTCGATGTTGTAACGCTCGCGCAGGCGCGGTGTGATGCGGTCGCGCATATAACGATTGATGGCGGCGTCGCCGGTCCACATGCCGAGATAAACCTCGGCACCGCGCGCCGCGCGCTCTATTTCCGGCCACTGCAGGCCACGCGGGTCGTCTGGCGCGGGTGCGCGTTCACAGGCGGTGAGCAGCGCCGCTAGCAGCAGCCAGCCGTGACCTTGTCTAAACCAGGCCCAGTGTCCACTCATGATCAGAAATGATGGCGCAGGCTGAGCATGAAACTGCGCGGCAATTCTGGCATCACGTCGGTGGAGCCAAAAAAGCCGCCATCAAACACCGGCGAAAAATTCTCTTCGTCGGTAAGATTGAAGATCTCCGCGCGCACATCGCTGCGCAGCGCGCGACAGTAGTAGTGCAGAGCCGCGTTGAGTGAAAATTGGGCGCGGATACGTACCGTGTTGAGGAAGTCCAGGCGAAAGGCGTTGGTGTAATAACCATTCACACTGGCGCCCACGCCGTTATCAAACTCATAACTGAACAGGCCTGACAGCAGCACGCTGGGCAGCCCCGGCACACGGCGGCGACTGGGTGCAAACGTCGTGAAGCTCGGGCTGCCAACCACGGTGCCGACGATGATGTCGGGCCGGGAATTATCGAAGGCATCATTGACGCTGCGGCTGTCTTGAAAGGCGCTGGCGTTGTCAAAACGGGTATTGAGATAGCTTGCGCCGAAACTGCTGTAGAGATGCCGGTCGGGTTGAAAGACCAACTGGCTTTCAACACCGCGTGTAAGTATCCCGCTGTTAGTGCCATCACGATTGCGCAGGCCACGACTTTGTTCAAAGAGCGCCACGTCGGCATACCACGGGCTGCCGGGCGGCGCGAGTTTCACACCCACTTCGAACAATTCACTGGCGGTGGCAAAGTTAGTCGGGTCAATGCGGTTGCCAGCGCCCAGCACAAAACCACCACCGAGGGAGTTGGAAGTTGACTCACTGTAACTGACGGTGAAGTAGCCGGTCAGCGCGGGTACGGGTTGATACTGCAAGCTGAAATTGGTGCTGGCGAGCAGGGCGGTGGCATCGTCGTGGGCGGCGACTACCGTCGGTGGTGGTGCACCATCGCGAGCGCTGACCCAATACCAGTCGCCCCGCCCGCCAATTAAGGCACGCCACTGCGGATTAAATACGATGTCCTGCTGCAGAAATAAACCGACCTGATAGGTCGTCGAATCGGTGGTATCGGAGATCAGGAAGTCGCCGTTACCGTCGCGATTTAAATCATATTGGGCGCCTGGTGAAACGTATACGCCGGGTCGCAGTTGCACCAGCATGGCCTGTTGCGCGGCTGTGAGGGGGATACGCCGGCCAGCCAAGGGCCCCGCAAGGTCAACGGGATTGTCGGCCTCGGTGTTGAATTGGCTAAAGCCCTTGATATCGTGATAGCGAAAATCAACACCCATATTGCTTTGCTGGCGGGTATCGAGACCTAACAGCGGCACACCATAGTCGGCCTTCAATTCGAGGCGGTCTGCAAAAGTATCGGCGCCGTCGATAATTTCGACGAAGCTGTTCTGTGCCACTTCCTCGCGCTCGAGGTGCTGATATAGCGTGCGGTTTTCCACCCGCAAACCATTATCAAAACGATGCGCAAAACGCAGGCTCGCGGTATAGGTGTCGGCCCCATTACGATCGTCAGGGTCGGTATATACCCGGCTGCGGGGCAACTGCACGGTGCCGGTAGGGCTGACGATGGCCCCCGCGCCAGGCACTCGCGAGCCATTGGCCTGCACACCTTGTCCGGTGATATAGCGGCCACTGTCGATCAAGTCCTGGGTCGCGCGATTCCAACCGGCGTTGTCGGCGAAGTTGACGTTGAAATATTCGAAGTTGGCATCGAAGCGGGTCTGCGCGTCGGGTTGCAGGCGATAGGCCAGATAAAAATCCTGACTGTCAAAACGCACATGATCGTAGAAGCTGTCCTCGTCGCGGTTTTCAATGGCAACGCGCAGCGCCGAGCGACCCTGCTGTAAGGGTGTGGAGAAATCGAGCTGCTGACGAAATCTATCCCAGCTGCCACCCTGCACCCGCAGCTCGCCCCGCCGGGAATTGAGATCGGGACGCTTGGGCGCCAATTCGAGGAAACCACCCACACGCTGGGTGGCGCCCAGCACCACTGGCGGTGGGCCCTTGATGACATTGACCTGCTCAAAAGCATTAAACGACGGGGGCAGACCCAAACCGTTGTTGCCACCCTGGCGGCGCAACCCATCGGCGAAGATCTCGCCGAGCTGACCACGAATACTCGGCAGACTGGCCATGCCAAAGGTGTTGGCGCCGTAAAGGTTGGGCGCAACACGCGCCAGATCGCGCAAGTCAGTCACGCCAAAACGATCCATGAGTGCGGGTGTGATACTGGTCACGGCCCGCGGTGTGTCCTGAACGCTGCGGGCATCACCGAAGGGGCCATCGATCATGAGTTCGTTCGGCATCGCCAGCTCAGCCTTGGCTTCGCGCCAGCCACTGACGGTGATCTTCTCGATAGTCTCATCGGCCACGGCGAGCGATGGCAGCGCCAACATGCTGAACAAAATCGCGGTGACAAGTTTCGCTGTTAATAAGCGAATGAGCGGGCGCAACAACGGCTTGCAGATCATGCGGGGGGGTCTCGACTGCGTGGGGTGATACCGGTGAGGTTCCGGTGCGCTGGGTTTTGCCTATACGTTGTGGGCTGGCTATTCGACGCTCGTGCGCAGACCGGCACGGGATTGTAGGGCAGTTTGTCCGTACGACGATTGTCAGCTACGCAAGTGATGGCGCAAGCCCTGCTCGATAGCTATCGCTTAGCCCGGCTTCGTGAAAGCCCTGATCACTGCCCGGTCGATGGTCGAGTTCGAGATCATATACCCGCCCACGCCAGGCAGCGCGCCTAGGCGTTCTGCTGGAACACCTCATGGGCGATGCGCAAGGCCTCTTCGACCGCCGGATAACCGCAGTGCGGCACCAGGTTCAAAATTACTTCGATGATCTCCTTGTGTGTTGCCCCCGCGGTCAGTGCCGCCAGTACATGCACGCGTAGTGGCGTGTCCATCACCTGGTTACCAACCGCGGCAAAGGCCGAGCAGGCCGCCACCTCGCGCCTGCGCGGATCAATTTCGCTGCGCGCAAACACATCGTCATAGGCATGTTCAACGATCGCGCGGCCGATAGAGGGCGCCAGATCGTCAAAACTTGCGATGACAGCACTGCCGGCACTGCGTGAGGTTTTTGCCAGGGTGGTCAGGCCACGTTGATGGCGTGTTGTGAAGAATTCTGAGCGGGTGAGTACGGCGGGCACTGGGTAATCAGGCCCACCTATACGACGCACGACCTCGAGGCCACGTGCGTAACGCTGTTGGTTGGTGAGCATGGTGGTGGCGTCCTCGCCGTTCGGAGCGTTGTGCATACGATCGACACGTCCATTGTCAGGGCGTGTGCGCACAACGGGCGGCATGAGTCCGCCCGCCACGCGGCGTGATTCAGGCGCTTTTTAACAAGTCAGCTTTGATCTCCTTCTCAGCCTGTTCTGCCAGCGGCCAACCGATGCAGGATTCGTGGGCGCGGAAATTGCGCAACCACCAGCCCCAGTCTTCAGGTACCAGAGCAAAGGGATCGGGATGCTGCAACTCGCGGGCCGCCCACACTGGCCAGTGCGGATTTGACAGTGCCGGTCGACCCAGCAGCACTACATCGATGACCTCTTCGCGAATGATGCGATCGGCCAGCGCTGGTACGCCAAGATTCCAACTGGTAACAACCGGAATATCCACTTCGTGACGCAGACGCTTGGCCCGTTCCAGCATGAAGCCGATTTCGTTAAAAGGTGATTCGCGCATGTCATCGGTATTGATCCCGATGCTGAGGTCGGCCAGGTCCAGGCCGTGTTGTTTCATCATGCTCACTGCGACGATCGATTCGTCGAACTGGATACCACGCTCGTGCAGATCATCGGAGCCCAGACGCATGGTCAATGGATAACGCTCCGGCCACACGGCACGCACCGCGTCGATGGCTTCAAGGTGGAAGCGCACACGATTTTCGAGACTGCCGCCATATTCGTCGTCGCGCTGATTGGCCAAGGGCGAGAAAAAACTTGCGCCCAGGTAACCGTGGGCAAAATGCAGCTCCAACCATTGAAAGCCCGCGTCCACGGCCCGCCGCGCGGCATCGGCATAAGCGCGGTGAATGGCCTTGATTTCGTCACGGCTCAGGGCGTGGACTGGATATTGATACTTGCCGCCGTAGGCAATGGCAGACGGGCCGACCACGGGCCAGCCATTGGGATGATCGGGTGGCAGTTGCGCACCACCTTCCCAGGGTTTCACTTCGCTGCCTTTACGCCCGGTGTGACCCAGTTGAATCCCCGGCACGGCGCCCATGTCCTTGATGATGTCGGTAACGCGCTTCAAGCCCGCTACCTGGGCATCGTCGTAAATGCCGCCGCAGCCGACACTGGTGCGGCCATCGGGAGTGATAGCGAGCTGTTCTGGGAATACCAGGCCGAAACCACCCGCGGCGCGTGAACCCAAAAGCATGATGTGGAAGTCATTCATGAGGCCATCAACCGAGCGGTACATGGTCATTGGCGACATGGCGATACGATTGCGCAAGGTCACACCCTTGAGGGTGTAGGGGCTGAATAAGTCAGGCATGGGAGATCCTCGAAATAGGACCTAAGGATAAGTGTGTATTCGGATTTTTAGCAAGAACGCATGCCAACTGGCATGGACACGCATAAAGCGGGCGTAGCATCAGTATTAACCGCCGCCTGCGCTGCGCCGCCGCCGCGCGTTGACAAGCGAGTAGCTGGCGCCATTGCGCGCGACCCAGTTTTATAATTCTGACTAGGGCCCTTAATACTGCACCCGCCGCGTAAAGCCGCCATCAACCACCAGATTGGCACCGGTGATAAAACTCGCCGCCGGGCTCGCCACAAATACCACGGCGTTAGCCACTTCGGCGGGTGTGCCCATGCGGCCCATGGGGTTCTGTGCCAGCGCTGCCGCGTAGATGGCTGGCATCTCCCGTTTGCGTGTGCCCCACACCCCATCGTCGAAGTAGATGGTGCCCGGTGAAACGGTATTCGCGCGAATATTTTTTGGCGCCAGCTGGGTGGCAAGGTTAGAAACGTAGTTGATCACCGCCGCCTTGATGGCGTTGTAAGCGCGCGGTCCACCAAACGCTTCGAGCGCAGCGGTGGACGACACTGCGACGATCGACGCGGCGTCCGATTTCTCTAAATGGGGTAGCGCGGACTCGACGGTGCGCACGGTCCCGAGCATGTCGATTTCCATGCCTGCGCGCCAACTGTCTTCGCCGGGGGCACCCGCCAAGGCGCTGACGTTGGCCACCACAATATCAATCCCGCCAAGTTCAAGTGCGCTGGCCGCGACCCACGCCTCCACTGCTTCACGACTCCCCACATCGGCCACGCCACCGCAAACCTGGGCGCCCGCACCACCGAGTTTTATCAGCGCACTGATAGCCGTGGCAACTTCAGCGGCTTGGCGTGCACAGATTGCAACCGCGCAGCCTTCCTTGACCAATTGTTCGGCGATGGCGCGGCCGATGCCACGGGTTGCGCCGGTGACGATGGCACGTTTGCCCTTGAGTGCGAGATCCATAGTGTTCCCCTGCTTTTTTGTGTTGTCTGCGTTAAGCCAGTTGGCGCCAGTGCCCTAGAATATAACGAGGTCGGGAATGCGATACGAGACATGTCGCCGGTGCCAAACAAGCGAAGTGCTATAGTCCGGCTCGTTTTGTTTAGCGGCCTGTGACCGCTAGCGCCGGGAGGGCAACAACATGAAAACCACCAAACTCGGTCAGCTTGAGGTGTCGGTTATCGGGCTGGGCTGTATGAGTATGTCGCAGTCCTATGGTGAGGCCGATCCTGCCGAGTCCGAACGGACCCTGCATCGCGCGCTCGATCTCGGTGTGACATTTTTCGACACCGCCAGCGTTTACGGCTTCGGGCACAACGAAGCGTTGCTGGGCCGTGTGCTGGGCGCACGACGCCACGAGTTCAAACTGGCCAGCAAGTTTGGCATCGTCAAGTACGAAGATGGCAGGCGCGGTGTGGACGGTCACCCCGACCGCGTAGCAGCACATTGCGAGGAGAGCCTGCAACGGCTCAAGACTGACTATATCGATCTTTACTACCTGCACCGACTCGACCCGCAGGTGCCGATTGAAGATACCGTCGGCGCGATGGCGCAACTGGTACAAGCGGGCAAGGTGGGGCATCTGGGTTTGTCTGAAATCTCCTCCAAAACCTTGCGGCGCGCCCACGCGGTGTATCCGATCTCGGCGGTGCAGTCCGAGTATTCACTGTGGACGCGGGATCCAGAAGCCCATGTGCTGCCAACCTGTCGGGAACTCGGCATCGGCTTCGTGCCCTTCAGTCCGGTTGGGCGTGCGATGTTGACCGGCCGCATCAATGCTGGCGACAACTGGCCCAAGAGCGACTTGCGCGCCGATATGCCGCGTTTTCTGGGGGATAACTTCAAGACTAACCGCGCGCTTGTCGCCCAGCTCGAAGCTTTCGCGACAGCGCGTGGCCATAGCGCGGCGCAGCTTGCCCTGGCCTGGCTCATTGCCCAGGGCGCGGGCATCGCACCGATTCCCGGCACCAAACATGTTGCGTTTCTGGAAGAAGACCTTGGCGGCGCTCGGATTGATCTCAGTGCTGCCGATGTCGAACATCTCAACCAGATGTTTGCCCCTGACAAGGTTGCGGGCGATCGTTATCCGCCGGCACTGGCCGCATCGATAGACAGTGACTGACGCGGCTGCCCGGGTGCGCGTCAGGCCGTATTGATGATCAAACATCGCATTGCTGTTTTACCCGGGGATGGCATCGGCACGGAAGTCATACCCGCCGGTGTGCGTGTGCTCGATGCCGCCGGGCGACGCTTCGGTTTTCAATTGCAGTGGGAATGGTTCGACTTCTCGAGCTGCGCGTATTACGCGCGCCACGGCAAGATGCTGCCGGACAACTGGTTCGAGACCCTGGCGACCTTTGATGCGATCTATTTCGGCGCGGTGGGTTGGCCAGACGCGGTGCCCGATCACATTTCGCTGTGGGGCTCATTGTTACTGTTCCGGCGCGAATTTGATCAGTACGTGAATCTGCGTCCGGTACGTCTGCTGCCTGGCATCAAGAGCCCGCTGGCCAACCGCGTGCCCGGCGACATTGATTTTCTGGTGGTGCGCGAAAACACCGAAGGTGAATACACCAATATCGGCGGACGTTTGTTTGCTGGCACGGAGCGCGAAGTGGTCATTCAGGAAACGGTCATGACGCGCACCGGCGTTGATCGCATTGTCAAATATGCCTTTGAGCTGGCCAGCCAACGCGAAGCCCGGCACCTGACGTCGGCTACCAAGTCCAACGGTTTGTTTATCAGCATGCCCTACTGGGACGAACGGGTGGCGGCGATGGCGGCCAACTACCCGGACATCAAAGTCGATAAGTTCCATATCGACATTCTGACGGCGCACTTTGTGCTGCACCCTGATTGGTTTGATGTAGTGGTGGCGAGCAATCTGTTTGGCGACATCCTGTCGGATCTCGGCCCGGCCTGTACCGGCACCATTGGCGTGGCACCCTCGGGCAACATTAATCCTGAACGCCGTTACCCGAGCTTGTTTGAGCCGGTGCATGGTTCGGCGCCCGATATCGCGGGGTTGGGCATTGCCAATCCCATCGGCCAGATCTGGTGTGGCGCAATGATGCTTGAGCACTTAGGTCTTGGTGCGGCGGCAGCGGCGGTGCTGACAGCCATAGAAGATGTGTTGCGCGCCGGGCCGCAGCAGGCGCCTTTTACCCCTGACCTGGGTGGTCGTGGCACCACCGCAGAACTTGGAGCCGCGATCGCACACGCGCTCGCGCAAAAATGAACACGCTGCTGCAATACCGCACTGGCAAAGCTTAGCTGAGACAAGAGGCGCACTATGGTCATCGATCCAAAAACGGCCGATCCCTTCAATCTATATAAACTGCTGATCGGTTCCATCGTGCCGCGTCCCATCGCCTTTGTGTCGACCATCGGCGCCGATGGCATCTACAACCTCGCACCCTTCAGTTTTTTTACTGCGGTGAGCGCCAATCCACCGGCGATTGCTTTTGCGCCGGTACTAAGCCTGGATGGCAAGCGTAAAGACACACTCAACAACGCCGAGCGGCTGGGCGAGTTTGTTGTGAATGTGGTGTCGGAAGACATCGTGCGTCAGATGAACGAAACCGCAGCGGAGTTTCCACCGGAAATCGACGAATACGAAGTGTCGGGCCTAACCCCGGTGCCTAGCGATGTGGTGGCCGTGCCGCGTGTTAAAGAATCCCATATCGCGATGGAGTGCAAACTGCGCCAGATTATCGAGATGAGCAGCCTGCCGATGGGTGGCTCGCTAGTGATTGGTGAAGTGGTGCGCTTTCATGTTGACGACGAATACTTCAACGACTTTCGCATCGATGTCGACAAGCTGCGCCCGGTGGGTCGCATGGCGGGATCCAGCTACACCCGCACGACCGATCGTTTTGATCTGATACGGCCGGGTCAGGCAGCATCCAAGCCTTCACGCTGAAACCGGTGGTCGTTTAATCGGTGCTGACGGCGTTGGATTCGTAGGCCAGATTCGGCTCATCGTTATGGGCCAGGATGTGCGCGCGCGCGCCGTCGCGCAACATCAAGGCCTCACTCCACACGTCGCGCGCGCGGTCGCTCTTGAGCGGCGCGCCAGCGTGGACCGCGATACGGCCATGGCGCACGAACCATGATCCCGCGCGCAATATCGCGCGCGTTCCCCGTACCGCCACCGGGATCAAAGGCGCGCCGACCTGCGCCGCGACGGCAAAAGCGCCCATATGAAAGGGCAGCAAGCCTGGCATGCGTTTGAAGGTGCCTTCGGGAAATACCACCAGCATTTCGCCGGCGGCCAGGGCCTCGGCCGCGACCCCCATGCTGGCGATGCCGCCAGCGGCATCAAAACGTTCTACGAACAGCACCCCAAGCCGTGCCAGCGCGCGGCCCAGCACGGCAGACTCGCGCAGCTCGGCTTTGACCAACAGGCGTGGTTGCCGTGGTAACACGGCCAGCATCAACAACCCGTCGAGATAACTCTGATGGTTGACCGCCAAAACCACCGCTTCACCGCTCGCCGGGATCTCATGTAGCGCATCACAGTGCAGTGGTGTGGCAGTCAACAGCGCCAGTGTGCGGATCAAAGCGCCCACGCCGCGCCACACCAAACGCGCAGGAATTGGCAGCAGCGTGAGCAGCAGGGCCAGTATGGCGAGCGGCACAAACACACACCACGCATAGATCGAATACAGCCAGGTCCGGCTATCGCGCCAGATGCGTTTAAATTGTGGGCCAATGCCAGCCACGGCCAGCCGCGCTATTTGCAGCCACACCGCACTGGCGCTCGTGCCTATGCGGCCCTCTTCGTAGAGCGTACGACAGGCGCTGCGTCGAATTTTGCCGCTGGAGGTGCGCAATACCGTGTTGGGTGGCGCCAGCACCACCACTTCAGGCGGTGTGGCGATCAGATCGGCTGCCAGGTGTTTGATCGCGGCCTCGAGCGCGGCGCGTGCTTGCGGCGTGCGCTTGCGGGTTTCCGCCAGTACTACTACCCGCTCGGTAGCGCTAATCGGATCGGGCGAGCCGAACACCGCGACGTGGCCTTGACGGATACCGTCCAGCGCGCCGATGGCGTCTTCCAGTTCGGCTGGATAGATGTTGCGCCCGGCGCGGATGATGATGTCCTTGCTGCGCCCGGTCAGGTACAACTCGCCGGCCACCAGATAACCGCGATCACCACTTTCCAACCAGCCGTCAGCACCACGCAAACGGGCCGATTCGACCGGGTTGTTCCAATAGCCCAGCGTTGCAGACGGGCCACGGAACTGCACACTGCCCTCATAGCGAGCGGGTAACTCGCGGCGCGCGTTGTCGACCACCCGGATCTCATGCCCGGGCAGTGGCAGCCCACAGGCAACGATGCTGCGTGTGAGCTCGTCGGGCGAACCGGCGGGCGCTATTTCAGCGCGCCCCTCGCGCGCCAGGCATTCGCGCTCGATAACCTCAACCCGCGGGCCACGACCCAGTGGTGTAAAGGCCAGACCCACCGCGCATTCGGCCAAGCCATAAACGGGCAACATCGCTTCGCGGCGGAAACCATAGGGCGCAAAACGCTTGCAAAAGCTGTCCATGGTCTTGACGCTGATGGCCTCGGCACCATTGAGCGCGAGTCGCCAGCCACTGAGATCCAGACCGGCCAGACCAGCATCAGCGATGCGCGATACACACAGTTCAAATGCAAAGTTGGGTGCTGCGGACAGGGTGCCACGATAGCGGTGCATCGCCCACAACCAGCGTTGCGGACGGGCGAGGAAACTTAAGGGTGACATGCTCACCATGGGCACACCGTGATAGAGGCTGCCTAACCAAGCGCCGATCAGGCCCATGTCGTGATACAGCGGCAGCCAGCTGACAAACACATCCTCGGCGCATACCGCCAGGCCCAGACCATCGGCGCGGATATTGGCAAGCAGATTGGCGTGGGATAACACCACGCCTTTGGGGTCGCCGGTGCTGCCCGAGGTGTACTGGAAAAATGCCAGGGCATCAGGCGCTGGCGCGGCACGCTCAAAGTCCGCGCCATGGGCGCTTAACTCTTCAACCGTGGTGATCACACCAAGACTCGCCACTGCGACGGTCAGCAAACGTGCTACCAGTAATGCATCGCTGCTCGTGATCAATACCGCCGCCTGGCAGTTGGCCAGAATGCGGCTCTGACGGCGCAAGTGATCTTCGAGCTGCGCGCGCCGCACGGGTGGGTAAATGGGCACTGGTACGCCGCCGGCCAGTAGCACACCATAAAAGGCAAAGAAGTAGTCCGTGCCGCTGGGCAACATCAAGGCCACCCGGGCACCGAGTTCCAGACCGCGTTGTTGTAACCCGGCAGCCACCTGTGCCGCGCCGTCCCACAGTGCGCGGTAGCTCAAGCTCGGGCCGTTGGTAGCATCGTCAAAAAATTGGATATGGGTACGCGCGCCGTTACGCTCCACATGCCAGGCCAGCATTTCCACCAGGTTGCGCGCATCCTGCGGTAATCCCGTGGCGGCACGACCAGGTTGAGGCGCGAGCGCGTGTGTTATGAAGTCGAGGGCGTTCACCGCACCGGCGGCGGTCAGGGCCTGCAACAGTTCGCGTGGCGTGTCGGCTCCGAACAGGCGCTCGTCCGCGAGTCTGTGGCCAAAACAACGCTCGATACGCACACCCAGTTCAACTCGCGCCAAACTATCAATCGCCAAATCCCGTTCCAGTGAGCTATCGAGTCCGGCAGCGACCAGTCCATGGTGGCCACGATGCAGTTCGCCCACCACGGCATCGACCAAAGCCAGCAGTTCACGTTCGATCTGCAGCGCAGATGTGCGGGTGCCGGAAACGGCGTCGGTGTTCATGCTTGCCACTATACCGAGTCAGTCAGGGACGGTGGAAATCGTCCTCTGAGTTTGCCACTCAAGCGTTCTGTGCAGCCGCCGCTAATGCTGAGACTCAGGCTTAAGCGGTGATGTAAACGCGTGGTGAATTTTGCTCACGCAGGCGCCAACGAGCAGTGGCTTTGCGCCGCCCATGAGGTCTGTTTCACATTGCGGCAAATTCACCCTCGCGCGCGGATTGCTGCCCGCTATCATTAAACACGTAGTCGGATCGCAGCAGCGGCGATCTACGGGAAAAAGTAGTTATGTTGATCTCCACATCATCCTGGCATTCGATACTCGGCGTAGTGACCCTGGCAGCCAGCCTGATCTTCACGAGTGGTTGCAGTACGCTCGTGTCGACGCCGAGTAGTGTGGAAGATGCACGAGTTGAGCAGCACGTTAACGAGGATATGGAAGCGCGCGCTGAGCGGGTATTTGTATACCAGAGCCGCCTAGCCGACGCCTTGCTTGACCGTTATCCACTGCGCGAGGATTTTGCCGCGGCTGACCCGGCTTTAATCGCAGCTGAGACCCGTATGACCGAGGCGTGTGGCACTTTGACCCGCGCCGTGTTGCGCCATCTTGAAGGCCGCGAGCAGTCGGTTAAACAAAAGCTCAAAGTGGCGCGCAGCCTGAGCGGCTGCGAGCAAGCCGCGCGCCGCATCGAAGCCATGCTGGCGCCGCCGCCAAGCACCGGCTTGCTCGCAACGGGCGGTTCGTAAACGCCACCTCCAGCACTGCGCCAACCGCCGGTCGGCGCAGCGCGCATAACTGATACTGCTATGCTCTGGGTGTCGCATCTTGGTGCGACGACCTCAACCATTGTCAGGATGGCGGCGTTATGCATATCAGGAAATTCGATTTTGATTTCGCCCGCCGCCATTTTATGGCGCAGACTGCCCGTGGTTGTGGCACGGCTGGTGTCCTTGGCGCCCTGTGGCCGGAGATCTGTCGCAGTGCCGAGACCACGCGTGTTTATCCCGAAGAATTGCTCGACATCGAGGCCTTCACCAAAGGCCGTGTAAAAGTTGGCGATGTGATCGATGCCGATACGATTGATTTGGTGCAGGACCTGGTCGATCCCATTGTTTTCCAGGAAGTGAAACAGGACCGCCGCAAGTTTGTTATCCAGAGCGCCGAGCATCGCGTCGATGCGATGTACCCGCCTTATTTTTTCGACGCCACCCTGAAGAACCAGGGACAAGCGCGTTATGCGCATGACGGCAACATCACCAACCGCGATGGACAGCCCTGGATCGGAGGCTTGCCGTTCCCCGACGCCCAAACGGGCGCCGATATCATCGCCAATCTGACTTTGAGCTGGGGCCGCCACGATCGTGCGGTTTACGCTATACCCTCACTGGTGTTTGGCGCCGAAGGTGAGCGCGAATACGAATACGATTTTGTGTGGGCCGAACAGCAATGCACCGGTTTGGTCCACCCCGATGCGGGGGGACCTTACCTGACCGGTTATGAGGACAAAACCCGCTTGCAGTCAGTGTGGTTCACCCATACACAGGATGTAAAAGGCTCATGTTTTTTGAGTATCTGGGAATACGATCAGCGCAAATTTCCGGAGCTGTTCGGTTACCTGCCGCAGTTCAAGCGGGTCAGACGTTTTCCATCCAATCAGCGTTTTGAACCCTATATGCCAGGCATGAATTTATATCTGTCGGACGCCTGGGCAGCGGGCGATCCGATGTTGACCTGGGGTAACTTCAAGATCATTCATCGTGGTCCGTTCCTGGGCTCGAGCTCTAAACAATGGTTCCCGGAAAACGACAACTGGGAGCCGCGCACCGTGGGTGGTGGCCAGGATCACACCTACTACTACGTGGCCAAAGAATTGATCCCCGAAGTGATCGTCTTTGAGGGTGAGCCGACCGGTTATCCGCGGGCGCCGGTTTCGAAGCGGCGCGTTTACGTTGACGCGCGCAATATGACGCCGGTACAGGCGGTATCTTACGACCGGCGCGGTGAAGCCTGGAAAGGCTTCGAAGGTGGTGGTGGGCAGCGTTTAGCCGGCGATAGAAAAATTCTGACTCGCGACGGACGACCCGACTGGAGTTGGGACTGGGCCATAAGCCACGACGTGCAGAGCAATAAGGTCACCCGCTTTCATCAAGCCGAAGAGTGTCGTGGCAACTGGAAAACCCAGCTCGATCCTGAAGGTGACATGGTCAATCAGTACATGACCAATGCCGCGATGTTGCGCATGGGCACATGAGCGAGCTTCTAGCAGCCTGTCGGACTTAGGACGAATCTGCTGCGACGCTGGGACAGCGGTCCATATAGGCGCGCCTTCTCGTTAAATAGCCCACTATTCGCCTCGAATGCGCGCCTATCTGTCCTCGCTGTCCCGCCGTCTCGCGACGATTCCCTAGGTCCGACGGGCTGCTAGCGCCGTATCGCAGTCCTGCATTAGCGCAGGCAAATGAGCGCGAACCTTTGCCCGCAATAACCGTTATCAGTTTGCCCGTTGTGCTCGGTCGCGCAGGCGTGCGACTGCTTGACCGAGTTGTTTGCGACACAGCGGTCGCGCCGCTACGGCGGCCTTCAAGCATTCTTTTTCGACCTTGGCTTCGAGCTCGCTGGCTTGGCTCTCGAGCTTGGCAGCATGGGCACCCGCCAACTGATCGTCATCGCCGGCAAAGGCGGGCGCATTAGTCAATAACGTGACCGACAACAGTGCGTAAAAAAGCGTGCGGCCTTGGCCCAGGCGTATGGGGTTCATGCGTTGAGTAGTCCTGACAAATCAACGCCCGCTTCCAGCGGTGCGCTGCCGACGTTGGGAAAGACCTGCCCTTTGGTGCCGGGCATCACCCATTCGGCAACACGGCCAAAAACATGATCGATGGCGGTCACGCCGTCAATCTGCGCCGACTCCTCGGTAAAACGTGCCAGTTCTTGCTCCGGGAACATGGTGCCGTAGACCCCGCCCTGCACACTGTCGCCAATCAGCAGACTGACCAAGCCTTCACCGTGATCAGTGCCACCACCACCATTGGAAGCCAACTGGCGGCCAAATTCGCCGCCCAGCAGAAACACCGTGTTAGCGCGGGTCTGGGCGCCGATATTGCCCAATTCGTTGTAGAGCGTGGCTAAGGCGCCGCTGGTCCCCAACAGTGCTTTTGCCTGGGTGGCAAATTCCGGGCGCTGGTCATTGTGGGTATCCCAGCCATTAAAATCGAGGGAGGCAACACGAATATCGAGCAGATCGTTGCAGGCCAGGGCGTCGTAAAGATTGCGGGTCTGCAATGCCAGGTCGTAGCCGATCGCCGAACCCTCCTGGAACCATGCGTCGATGGCGCTCGGCGTGGGTACTGTCGCCAGGCGCGCATCGATAACACCGCCGAGTTCACGCAACTTGCGTTCGTGTTCGAAAAATTGATGGTAAACGGAGCTCCTGCTCACGCTCGCGCGCCGTTGTGCGTAGTAGTGTTTAAGGCCGCGCTTGAGCTTGTCGTCCATCTGGCTGTAGTCGCTATCGAAGGGCGCATCGGCGAGGGCGATTTCGCGCATGTTGGCGGCCGGAATCAGGCGCCGGTTATCGATGCGAACCAGATCCTGCGGCGCGTTTGGATTCGGGCAGAAAGAAAAGCGCCGTGGCGAAGTGGTCAAGGCCACTACATTGCTGTTGGTGGCTTGGGCAAGACGCCCGCCCCAGCCCGATCCGAAGCTGAATTTATCGGCCTGGCGATTGCCCATTTCCATCATACGGGTCGCAAGTTCGTGATCCCGGGAGCTGTCGTTCAACACGCCACAGATCACCGCAACTTTGCCGGCGTTCCACATCTGGTGCAGCCAATCGGCTTGTTTGAGGATACCAAATTGTGTGTCCCCGCTGCTGGCCGGCAGATAGTCCTCATTCCAGCGTGCATCCAGAGCAGCGAGTGTGTCGGCGACACCTTGGATGGAAACACGCGCCCGCCAGAATTCACGGCCGTAACTACCCTCTACCGACGAAAACGCAGGCATCAGCAGATGCCGCATGTCAGGCCCACCGTTGAGCATAATATTGGCCAGGAAGGGATGATTGAGGGCGGCAAAACCGTCGGCCTGTACTTTTTTCATGCCCAGCGGCAAGCCGTTACCGAGTATCGTTGCCAGCGCCAGGGCGTTGCGCAAAAAGCGCCGGCGCGAAGCTTGATGATCCATGTTCAACGTCCTTCTTCGGCCAGCATGAACGGCGTGGCGATAATAAAATCGATGGCTGCGCCGATGCGGTCATTGGTGCGCTGACGAATATCGGGATCTTTGCTTTCCAGCGGTAACCGCGATGTTGCGACCTTGGCCAACCAGGCTTTGCCGGGACCTTGTGTGAGTTCACCCAGCGTCACGGCAGTGTCTGCGCTCTGTGGGTGCAATACGGCGGCGAGGTCACGGCCGTAACCCAGCAGTGCATAAAGGTGCGCGCGCTCCAGGGGGCCGAAATTTTTGAGGCCATCAGATACAAAACGCTCCCATAACCACTGCGCGCTGGTGCCGATAAAATAACCATCGCCACGCGGCATAGTCGCGCGCCAATCTTTAAGCCGCTCTCTACCGTTGAGGTCTTGGGCACTTTCGCTGAAAGAAGCATCGGTCGCGCGTCGGAAGTTCTTGCGAAACAATTCAGCACTAGCGGCCGTTTCAACGCCGTTCTGATGGCCAAATACATCGTGCCAGGGCGCAAACGGGATCACTTCTTCTTCGTAGTACAGGCGCCACATTTCTGGCACGTCGTTGTAGTGCTCAAGATTGGTGTCGGCAAAACGATTGGCCGCAATCATGAAGCGGTCGAGACTGGTCAGCTGTTTGACTCGCGTATTGGCATGGAACAAGGTCGAAATGGCATAGGCACGCAGGAAACGCAGCAGGTCTTTTTTGGCCATTGAGCGCCAGGCTTTACGCAAAGCGGCAGCCTCGGTCGCGGAAATATTATCGTCGGCAAAGTTCTGCACGATCATGAGCGGCAGATTGGCCAGGCTTTCTTTGTGGTCGATTTCGAAGTGCGCGAGCATGCGGATTTTTTCGCGTGCCGTCGGGCCGGAAATACTGTGATGCAAAATTGAGACCGGTGTTGGCACATGACCGTCGGTGCCGAACACGACATTTTCTGCTTCCCATTCATTGGGGGCTTCGTTACTTGTAAAGGATATGCCGGTCAGCGCAGCAGCGGTATTTTTTATAGAGACACGTTCGTGGTAGAGCATATCGCCGGTGCCGAGCACGCCAAATCCGAGCTGATGAAATTCGCGTGCAAAATCTTCGTTGCAATAACACTCGCCGTCATAAAAACGATTGTTGCGGTGTCCGTAGTGCTGTCCGATGGCGGCGGACAGGGCCGCAGTGGTGATGACCGCGTCGTAGCTGTCACCGCGCGCGAGGGATGCCATTACGTCGTCGTAGTAGCGCACCAGTTGGTAGTTTGAAACGCCGCGGTCGTGATTGACGGCCAGGTGAAAATTGGTTTCCCAGTAGCCAACCCGATGGCGGAAGGGGTTGCCGCCGCGCACCCGCGCGGCTAAGGACCAGGTCAGCATCGCACCATTGTAGGAGGCACGTGCGTAGTCGATACGATTGTCCACCGGGATGAGGTTGGCGGTATTGCGTGAAGACCAGAAGTTGCCGAGTGCGCGCAGGGTCTGAGGACGGCGTTCCAGCGCTTCTTTGGCGAGCTTCTTGTCCGGTGGCGAGAGCTTCAGGTTGTGCTCGGCAAAGCTCAACATCTCGACGATCGCAGCCTGGGGAACCATCTTCGCCCATGCGTTGATCTGGGCGTCGCTTGCCTGGCTGCCAAAAGCGAATGTTCGCAACACTTTGCGCACCGCAGTCGGCGTCCAGCGTGATTTGCTGACGACGGTCAAGCCCGGCAGCGTCGGTGCATCGTTGGCGGTGGCCGCGACCGTTGCGCTGCTGACGTGCAATAAACAGAGCGTGACCAGGAAGTACGCCAGGTGTCGAAGTGACGATCCAGCACGGGTGAGTGGCGATGTTGTCATGATCAAGAAGGTACTTTCCGTGTCGGCTAATTTTCTCGTACCCAGGCTAGGTGGCGCCCAGCAGGCTCTCAAGCCAGTACGCCCGAAATTGCGAACCCGCTCGCAGCGCGCTGCAGGTCTTACAACGATGTTGCGACGGCATTCGCATCTTCGTGTGGTCTGCCCGGTGGCGAACGGCGCCATTACGCTTGCGGCTACACTGTCACGTCGTTTTGAGTGCCGAGCGGGGAGAAGGGACATGTCCGTAAGACTGATAGTCGTTTTTTGCATGGCGCTGTGGACGGTTAATGGCGGGGCGGTTGAACGGGTGACGCCTGCGGAGCTTCCTGTGCAACTCGCACCCTGGGTGTCATGGGCCTTGGATGGCGTGCCTGATAACGATTGTCCGTACCTTTTTAACAGCGACCAACGTCGCTGTAACTGGAGCGGGCCACTGAACGTTGCGGTGGTGGCCACCGGCGGCGAGTTCGACATGACGCTGGCGATTTATGCACGCGCTTGGGTGGCTTTACCCGGTGGCGATGGTCAATGGCCCCAGAGTGTGAGCGTTGATGGCAGCCCGGCGCTGGTTACCGCCCAGGGTGGGCGGCCTGCTGTGCTGCTGCCGCCCGGTCGACACCAGGTCACCGGGCGTTT
>JAYUQF010000655.1:0-6265 GCA_043756885.1 Pseudomonadota bacterium | reverse complement strand
TCGCTTCAGCGCAGGGTCTGCAGGTAGGCCACCAGATCTTCAATCTGGGATGCATCGAGCAGCGGTTTGCCGCGCCACAGGCGGCTGACCCGCGTATCGACGCTATCGGCAATCACGGCGTAATAACTTGGCATGATGCTGTGCGGGACCAAGCGTTTCATATCAACAATGCGCAAACGCAGTTGTGCCGCCGAGAGCCGAGCACCCACGCCGGTCAGATCGGGTGCGAGAGTGCCGTGCAGGTGCGGATCAGGAAACGGGCCTGGGTGGCACAGCACACATAAACTTTTCTGTCGCTGTTGCATGAGTAACGCGCCCTTGGCTGCGTCGCCCGGCTGGCCGCTCAGCGTAGCGGCGATGGTATCGCCCGCAACGATATAGGCAGGTTCAACGGGCGTGTCGGCATGGGCGGCGGCTGCACTCGCCAAGAGCAATAACACCAACCGCATCGGCGCGAGGCCACCAGTTCCGCAGCCGCGCCGACTTTTCATCCAAACACGCTACTGGTGAGCGTCTTGAACCAGGCATGCGCCCGTAGCGTCATGCCAGGCTTTGATCTTTCAGCGGCAGCGTACGAATGCGTTTGCCGGTGGCCGCAAAAACAGCGTTGAGCACGGCCGGCGCCGCGACGGCGATGGTCGGCTCGCCAACACCACCCCAAAAACCACCCGATGCAATGAGGTGTGTTTCCACCGCGGGCATCTGTGCCATGCGCATGAGCGGATAGGTATTAAAGTTGTCTTCGTTCATGCGCCCGCTGGTAACGGTGCACTCACTGAACAGCGCAGCCGACAGACCATAAACAAACGAGCCTTCGATTTGTCGCTGCGCTTGCGCGGGATTGACGATATGGCCGGTGTCGGTGGCGGCCACGATGCGATGGATTTTTAACTGGCCGTTGGTGACCGAGACCTCCGCTGCCGCTGCAACATAACTGCCAAAGCCCATGATCTGCGCGAGTCCCCGGTGCACACCGCGCGCCGCCGGTGTTTCCCACTCGACACCCTGTGCCACGGCGTTGAGTGCGGCAAGATGCCTGGGATGATTTTTCATGAGCCTGCGGCGGAACGTGAGTGGGTCGACACCGGCCGCGTGTGCCAGCTCATCCATAAAACATTCCACGTACACCGCGTTCTGATTCAAGTTCACACCACGCCAGAAGCCCGGTGGGATGGGCGGGTTACGCATGGCGTGATCGATGCGCAGGTGTGGCACCGTGTAAGCAAATTGGCCTTCTGGTCCATCAGGATTAAGGCCCAGAAACACCACCGGATCTTTGCCCCCTTGCATGCCTTCAGGCCGCACGGCGGCGAGGATGGATTGCCCGGATATGCGCATATGCAGGGCGGTGAGATTGCCTTCATCATCGAGTGCGCCGGTGAGCTTGCACTGCGTCGTCGGGTGATACATGCCGTGCAGCATGTCTTCCTCCCGTGTCCAGATCAGCTTGACGGGTGTGCCCGGCACCTGTTTGGCGATCGCCACCGCCTGCTTCACATAGTCCTGCATACCGCGTCGGCCAAAACCGCCGCCGAGGTGCAGTTTGTACACCTCGCACTGATGCACCGGCAGCCCGGCAGCTTCGGCAACCGCGGCCAGGCTCGCTTCACCATTTTGTGTTGGCACCCATGCCTCACATTTCTGCGGGGTATAGAGCACCGTGGCGTTCATCGGCTCCATGGTTGCGTGGTTTTGATAGGGGTAGGCATACACAGCGGAAACGGTTTTGCTGGCCTTGGCGAGTGTGCCCAGCGCATCCCCAACCACGGTGTGGGCAAACGCGTCCTCGGCCTGCAGCCCTTCTTTCAACATCTGCGCGATGGACTCGCTTGACACATTTTTATGTGGGCCTTGATCCCACACCACCGGCAAAACATCCATCGCGGTTTTTGCCTGCCACCAGGTGTCAGCAACGACGGCAAGCGTGGCATCGTCAAGCTGCAACACTTTTTTCACACCGGGCATGGTGGTGACCGCTGCTGCTTCGAAGCTCTGCACTTTGCCGCCGAAGTGCGGGCACGCTTTGACCGTCGCATTGAGCATGCCGGGCAGTTGCAGATCGGTGCCGTAGATCTGTTTGCCGGTGAGCTTGTCTGCGGTGTCCAGACGCAGCAGTGGCCGGCCTGCGATTTTCCAGTCTTTGGGATCTTTAAGGGTCACATTGGCTGGCGGGGTGATGTTTGCGGCGGCGGTTGCGATGCTGCCAAACGAGACTTTGCGATTGCTCGCCCGATGGGTGATCACACTATTGGCGGCAAAACATTCCGATGTTGGTACTTGCCATTGTGCCGCTGCCGCCGCAATAAGCATTTCACGCGCCGTAGCGCCGCCTTGGCGCACGTAGTCGTGGGATTCGCGGATACCGCGGCTGCCACCCGTGGCGAAGTTACCCCACACCCGTTTACGTGCGACGTTCTGCCCTGGTGTGGGGTATTCGGTGGTGACCTTGGCCCAGTCACACTCAAGCTCTTCGGCGACCAGCTGCGCGAGGCCGGTGAGTGTGCCTTGCCCCATTTCAGAACGCGCGATGCGAATGATCACCGTATCGTCGGGTTTGATCACAACCCAGGCGTTAACCTCGGTCGATGCGCTTTGTGCCGTGACCGCCGCTGCTAGCGGCGCGTGAAAACCCAGTGACAAACCACCCATGGCCGTGGCGAGGGTGACAAGAAAGTTGCGGCGCGAAACCGGCGTTGTAACAAGTGTCATGGTGCAACCCTCAGCTCGTCGGTTTTGCCGGCATGTTGGCGGCGGCCTGTTTGATCGCTTCACGCACCCGGTTGTAAGTGCCACAACGGCAGATGTTGGTGATATGCGTGTTGATGTCGGCATCGGTGGGTTTGGCTATTTTTTCCAGCAGACTGACCGCCGCCATGATCATGCCCGACTGGCAGTAACCGCACTGGGGCACATCGAGTTTTAACCAGGCTTGCTGCACGGGATGTGAGCCGTCCGCAGAAAGACCTTCGATGGTCGTGATTTTCTGCTCAGCGCTGACCGCTTTGACTGGCACTACACACGAGCGCACGGGACTGCCGTCGATATGTACCGTGCAAGCACCGCACTGCGCCACACCACATCCGTATTTGGAGCCGGTCAGGCCCGCCTGTTCACGCAATACCCATAACAACGGGGTATCTGGATCAACTTCGATGTCGCGGGCACTACCGTTGATAGTTAAACGTGCCATATCAAACGCTCCTGGCTGACGGCTGACGCTCGTTGCGCGGCAAGGGATCGGGAATATCCGCGCGTAAAAAACACACGTGCGATGCGCTTCAGTCTCAGTGGCAAACGCGTAGCTCACTATACGCCGCGCGTTGCAATCTGCTTGCAATGAATCTGCCGCTTTTAAGTTTTACAAACTCACCGCCCATGAGGGCAACCAAGCCACAGCCCAGGCTTCGAGTCGTTTGTCGATACCGGTCAGAACCAGCAAGCCGAGAATGAGCAAGGTCACACCTAACCACCGTTTGCCGGCCCCGGATCCCGCCAACATCTGTGGACGCCAGCGCTGTAATACGCGTGCCGACACAAGCCCGGCAGCAAGCAGCGCCGCCGCCGTGCCGATGCCGAAAGCCAGCATCACCACAAACGACTGCAGCAATTTCTGCCCGAGTGACGCCAACGCAATGGCCGCGCCCAAGGTTGGACCGACGCAGGGCAACCACACCAGGCCGAGCAACAACCCCACGCCAAACTGCCCGGCGACCGATGAGGCCGCAGCGTCGGCACCGCTGGTATCGATGCGCCCGGTGAGCAGCGACAAACGTGCGTTCAGCCAGTGGCCGGCCCTTGGCACGAGCAGAGGTATGGCCACCACCACCAGCAGGGTGGCGGCCACATAACGAAATAACTCAGGGTCGAGCCCAAGGCTGATCAGCGCGAAACTCAAGAGCGTGCCGGCCAGCGCAAACGAGACACTCAGGCCGGCCGCGAGGGCGAGTGGCCCGCTACGACCGGCACCGGCGGCACTGCCCATCACGATCGGCACCAGCGGCCATACGCAGGGCGAGAGCACACTGAGCACACCCGCCAGCAGCGCTAGCGGCAGTGCGCTCAGTTCGAGCGTCACGGCGTCGGCGCTGCGGCTGCGTCCAGCGCCGTGAATAGCTCTTTTTCACGGGTCTCGGCCACCGCGAACCAGCGCTGCTCAACACCGCGGTACAGCAATAGGGTTGATTGCCGTGGTGCCTTGAAGTGTTTCACCCAGTCCTTCTGCTTATCAAAATCAACGATCAGCCGATGCAGGGCCGCATCCGGCCGTGCTGCCTCATAAGCATCCAGTATCTTCTGCTGCTGCGCGCAGGTTGGGCACCAGTCGGCGTGCACGTCGACGAGGATCAACGCGCCTTGTGCCTGCAAAGCCTTAAAACGTTCCTCTGTGAAAGCTTCGCTCGCTGCCGTCGCAGCCTGCGTGGTTAGCAGCAACAACATGGCAAACAGGACACGATCAACACGGCTGGACCAGTGTGGGATCAGTTGCATAGTCGGATTCCTTGTGTAGGAAAGTAGGTATGGGCAAAACCAATACGGATAAGCTGCTCAAATTGACGCTGCAGATTAAACGCGTCGATTATCACCGATGCGAATTCAGCACACCACGCCGCCGCGTTGCTGCCTGAACGTGCGCCTGCTGATACCGCGTCGACTCACAGCAGCGATAGAAAGTTTCATCTGACCCCAATTATTCCGGCAGAAACTCGATTTCTCCCGTTACGACGTCGTACATTGCGCCGATGATTGCGATCCGTTCGTCGCGGACCAAATCATCTAGCGTGCGACTCTGGGAGCGTATCCGTGCAACGACCCGCATGACATTGCGGCGGGCCACCTCATCGACAAATGCCTCCCGCTCGGTCGTTGGGAGTTGGGTGGCTTCGCGGCAGGTATCCGCGTCGGTAGCCTGCTGAATATCGGTGACGATGTGGTCGAGGTGCTGGCAACCGGTGATGTCGGCGGCCGTGCGCGACTCACCGATAAGGTTGACAGCCGCCGTCACGGCGCCGCAGCGGGTATGTCCCATCACCAATATCAGCTTTGCCCCGGCGACGGCGCAGCCGTACTCGGCGCTGGCCAGCACTTTGCGGCTGGTGATATTGCCGGCGATGCGGACGCTGAAAATATCGCCTACACCCAGGTCGAAGATCAACTCGGATGAGGTGCGGGAGTCGATACAACTCAGTACCACCGCCAAGGGGTGTTGGCCATCGGCCGTGGCGTCGATCTGGCGCCCGAAGTCGCGTGTTAACTGTTGACCACTGCGAAAGCGCGCGTGCCCGTCTTTCAATATTTGCAGCACCTGTTGGGGAGTGACGGCTTCCTGGAGCTCGCGGGTTGAGTAGTCGACGTATTGGATCTGGTCTTGCAATTGGTACTTGCTGCGGAAGCCGAGCAGGCTCACCTCGACGCCGCGGGCGGGCGCCGTTTGTTCTTTGAAATCCCGGATCAGATCGAGCACGTCAGGATCGATGTAATCCGTGTGCTGGGCATCAAGCAGCAGATGCTGGCCGCGATGTACATCGTGCAGCACCTTGGACAGCGCCGCGCGATTGAGGAAGCTCACTTGGTTGGCCAGTTCGATATGCAATACATCGCCGCCCAGGTGTTTCTCCACGAAGCGGCGGATCGGCCGACGCATATTGCTGTTGAGAATGAAGGCGAGGCTGACCGCCAGACCGATCAAAACGCCGATAAACAAATCAGTCAGGACAATGGCCACCACCGTCAGAACGAAGGGCACAAACTGATAGCGTCCTTCGTCCCACATCTGTTTCACCAGCGACGGGGTCGCCAGTTTCACGCCGGTGACCAGCAAAATGGCGGCCAGACACGACAACGGAATGGTGTTCAGCCACACCGGCAGGAACGCCACGCCTAGCAACAATAAAACGCCGTGAATGACTGCCGCACGTTTAGTCTTGCCACCCGCGTTGATGTTCACAGCGCTGCGCACGATTACCGAAGTTATCGGTAATCCGCCGATCAGCCCGGCAGTGATATTGCCGATGCCCTGGGCAAGTAATTCACGGCTCGGTGGAGAGGTACGTTGTTGCGGATCAATCTTGTCGATCGCCTCCAGGTTCAGCAGCGTTTCCAGCGACGCCACGGCGGCGAGCGTCAAGGCCGCTGTGTATACCGCCGGGTTTGACCACTGCGAGAAGTCTGGCCATTGCATGAAGCCTGAAAACTCCGCCAGGTTGTCGGCGATAGGCACCTGCACCAAGTGACTCGCTTCGATGATCCACCGACCACCGAGTTGCTG
>JAYUQF010000654.1:0-2405 GCA_043756885.1 Pseudomonadota bacterium | reverse complement strand
CATCGGCGGGCGACTCCCCCGCGTTGCGCACTTCTACCAGCCATTGGTAACGGAACAATCCGAATAACACAAAGGGAATGGTGACCACCAGCTGCGGTCGGGTCGACATCACAAACAGGCTGTAGAAGATCAAGGCGCCGGTGGCCGCAGTCTGCGCAAAGCGGTCCAGCAGCGGCGCGGTGTACTGTTGCAGCACCACGCGGCCCGTGCCCCCAGCCCAATTCAGTTCTTGTCGACGCTTGATCGACGCCAGGTACAGTGCAAGGCATAAGGTGGTGACAAACATCCACGATGACAAAGGCACCGAGATCGCCAGGGCACCGGCATAAACCCGCAGCACGAAGCCGATGGCGATGGAAAAGATGTCGACCACCGGTTGTTGCTTGAGCAGATAGGTGTGGGCAACGTTGAGCAATACATAACCGATCACAATGCCACCTGCCTGCGGAAAGACCCGCGCGCCTAACCCCAGCACAACGTAGAGCAACACCAGGATAAATATCGCGCGGCGTGGACTCAGTTCGCCGGCCGCCAGCGGGCGTTGCTTGGCTTTGACGGGATGGGCACGATCCTCGGCGATATCGTGCAGATCATTGAGGACATAAACCGCCGACGCGGCAACACAGAACAGCACAAAAGCCATGCCAACGTGGCGCAAAGCATCGATGCGATTAAACGCGCCGGCGAACACCAGCGGTGCAAGCACAAAAACATTCTTGCTCCATTCGCGCGGCCTGAGCAACGCCAAGGTAGCGGACAGCGGTGAACGACCAGGCTGCGACCTTACCTCGCTCATGCCATGACTCGCGCGCGAGCGGTATCAATATCCATAAATTTGAGCGTGACCACGTGCAGAGAAAGGGGCAGCTGCCCGTTATTATAGCCGCGCCACCACGATAGATGTCGTGGCCGTCACCATGCGCACACGAGCGGTATCTATGCACAGTAGCGGCTGGGGTCGTTTTCCCACCATCGAGACCATCACCCATCACCCGGCAAGCCGTCAGGGCCTGACACGCTTACTGCGCGATGTTTCGGGTTCGATGATTGCGCGTGGTATGGGACGCAGTTACGGCGATGCCAGTCTCGCGTTTCACACGCTAGGCATGACACGCTTCGATCATTTCATCAACTTTGATATTGAGCGCGGCACCATTGAATGCGAGGCGGGCATCACGCTCGCCGCTATCGTGCAGCTCACCGTAAAACACGGCTGGTTTGTGCCGGTATTGCCAGGCACGGGCCTGGTCACCCTGGGCGGCGCCATCGCGGCCGATGTGCACGGCAAAAACCACCATCACGATGGCAGCTTCAGCCACTACGTCGATGAGATCTCACTCATGCTGGCCGATGGCTCGATACTGCGTTGCTCGCGCACGACTCACAGCACCTTGTTTCACGCCACCGCCGGCGGCATGGGTCTGACCGGCGTCATCGTTGCCGCACGCGTGCGCCTGCGTGCCGTGCACAGCAGCTATATGCAGGAAACGGTAATCGCGACTAAGGATCTTGCGAACACCATGGCACTGCTTGATGAGCACCAGACCGCAAGCTACGCAGTGGCCTGGCTGGACGTCAATCAGCGCGGCGCGGCCCGCGGTCGCGCACTGGTGATGCTCGGTGAACATCTGGTCGACGGCGATTTGCATTCCCCTGCGCAGCGGCCGCTGTCGGTGCCGATGGATCTGCCTGGCGGCTTGTTCAGCAGAACTGTGATGCGCGCGTTTAATTCGCTTTACCATCGGCGCGGGTCGCAGCGTCGTGACCCGCGCCGAGTGCATTACGCGGACTATTTTTTTCCGCTCGATGCCTTGCGTGATTGGAATCGCCTGTACGGCAAAGCGGGCTTTTTACAGCACCAATGTGTGATTCCCACCGTAGCTGCGGCGGCGGGCCTGGGCGAAATGCTGCAGGCTGTCACCCACAGTGGACTGGTATCACCGTTGGCGGTGCTGAAGGGCTTCGGTCCGGCCAATCACAACCTGCTGTCGTTTCCCCAGGCAGGTATGACGCTGACGATGGATTTTGCCATGAGCGCAGCCTCCCTGGCCTTGTTCGCACGACTCGACGATATCGTGCTTGCCCATGGCGGGCGACTGTATCTGGCCAAGGATGCCTGCATGTCGATGGCCACCTTTCGGCGTGCTTATCCGCAGTGGGAAGCCTTTCAAGCGATCCGCGAGTGTTACGGTGCGCTCGGGCGTTTTGCCTCTGTGCAATCACAAAGACTCGGGTTGTAGACCATGCAGAAAGTCATCATTTTTGGTGCCACCTCGGCCATCGCGGAAGCCACCGCGCGTCGTTACGCCGCGCGCGGCGCGCGTTTGTTTCTGCTCGGTCGTGATGCCGAACGCCTGGCGAGGATTGCGCGCGATCTCGAGGTGCGCGGTGCGGCGGCCGTCACG
>JAYUQF010000653.1:0-18303 GCA_043756885.1 Pseudomonadota bacterium | reverse complement strand
TGATCGTGCCGCCCGCAGCGCCCGTGACATCGTTGACGGTCACTAAGCCGCTCGCTTCAAGCACGATATTGGCGGTCACGGCCTGGGCATCAATATCGCCCCAGGAAATAGTATTAAGGCCACCGGGATTGTCGTCGGCCGCATCGATACTGGGCAGGAAGCTGGCCTCTTCACCGGCCGCTGCGGCATCGGTGATGGTCAAGGTCGCGGGGTCGAGCACTAAGGTGCCCGTTTTACCTCGCGCCGCGCTGGTATCAACCGCGCCGCGATAAAGAAGATTTTGTTGGCCGGATACTTCGACAAATCCACCATCACCACCACGCCGGCCACCCCGGGCAGAAATCTTGCCGTGAAAACGCGTGGTGTCATCGGACCACAGCGCAACTTCTCCACCATCGCCGCTAGTGATCGCGTCGGCCTTGATGCTGACATCGCTACCGACAAATACTTTGTCAGCATTGGCGATTTTGGAATTGTTGCCGTGGAATCCGCCACCCAGTTGCGCGCGGCCGCCGCCCTGGTAACCCGAGACGTCAACAGCCGCGTCAAAGTTGAACGCCAGTTGCCGACCCGTGGCACTGACCTCACCACCTGTTCCGCCAGAACTGGTCGCCGTGGTTTTGCTGGTTTGTTCAAACGACGCCGAGACGCTTGCGGCGATATCAATCGTGCCACCATCACCCCGGCCTGCATCGGCATGCACGCCACCGGCGTTAATGATCTCAGCAGCGCGCACCACGACCTTGCCACCGTCGTCGTTGACCGTCGCCGCTGAGGCGTCCAGCTGCCCGGTATTCAGCACCGACGCACCCGGACCCATGCCGACCAGGCGCACTTTGCCACCCTGTTTGTCGATGCGGCCGGCTTTGATCACACCGCTGTTATTGATGGCCTTATCGAACACGCCCGCCGCAGCACTGGCGGTGATCAGGATCTGGCCGCCATCGGCACTGATTTGCCCGCTGTTGGCAACTTGATCTTCGAGTTTGGCGGCGTTGTCGATGACCGCTTTGTCGACGCTGAAACGCAGCAGTCCGTCGCCGTCAAAATCAACCGTGGTCTGCTCGCCCGCCACCAGATTCACGCGTCCGGCGGTGGCCACGATCACGCCTTCGTTGGCCACGGACTTGCCCAGCAGAGCAACCTCACCGCCCGGCGCGGCAGTGATCGTGCCCTGATTGACAACCCGACCCTCGGCGCCATCCTGGCCCTTGAGCTGATACCGGCCACTCATGAACTCGTCGATACCGACGCGCATTGCACCGGCAATCAAACCACCGACATTAACTTCTGCTCCGGGCCGGAAAAACACGCCATTGGGGTTCATCAGCACCACGCGGCCGTTGGCCTTGACCTTGCCGAAGATCTCGCTCGGCTTGTGGTCAAAAATACGGTTCAGCGCGGTGGCCTTGGCATTGGGCTGTTTGAAGCGCACTTGCTCGCGAGGGCCGACATCAAAACTACGCCAATCAATCGCAGTGCGTTGGCTGTGCTGTCTGATGGTGCTGATGCCACGGGTGGCGTCATGCGTGATGGCAGCGTTGCCGGCGCGCACTTGGCCGCCATTAGGGGCGGCGGCCAATGGCACGCTGGCCAGCCCCGCGAGCAGCCCCGGCACCAGCGCACGCTGTATCGAGCGGACCAGTGGCTTGTGACAAAACGGCGAGTTCACCGCATCGGCGTCGGACTCGACAATGTCGTTACGCATATTCATGCGGTCGCTCCTGCCCCGGCATTCATGGATGAAGATCCGTGGCGCATGATGGCGTGAGGGCCATGTTATGAATCAGCTGCAGACGGTGTGTGCCGGCCCGGCGCAAAAAATTATCGCGCTGGCCATTGTGCGCTGTCGCCACGCGCACATCCGTTACATATTCCCGCATCTGCGTCGAACGCTATGTGCAGGTCTTGCGCATCGGGCTGTGGTCGCTGGCCGCACTTGTCTTAGAAGAACACATTGACATCCAGCCAGTACTTCGGCTCCCACCCACTCTCCTCCGGTCGCGGACTACTCCCTACCGGTGCCGCAATGGTGAGCTTGCTGGAAAAGACCTTGGGATTGTTAAACGAAAAGGCGAGACCAACGGAATTGTAGTTCTCGGCTTTGCGCTCGGTCGGCGCCAGGGCACTATTCAAATAACCCGACGCCACATCGTAGAACATCGAAAACTGAATGATTTCGCCCCAGGTACGATTGCCAAAAGCCGGTACATCGGCAACAAACGGCGCGTTGATGATCCACTCCACTGAACCAAACACTGCACGGTCGAACAGCTTTTCAGTTGACCGATAACCGCGCACATTGTCTGGCCCGCCAACGACATATTGTTCCAACGGCACCAGCAGATCCGGTGACCACATGATCTCGCTGGTAAACAACAGATTGTGATCCTTGAGCTTGTCCCACACGGGTGTCAGCGCTTGAAAGCGCGACAAACGCAGCAAAACCTTGTTGAAATCACCCTGCGCGAACTTGCCGTTACCACCCTGACGGGTCGGCGGCACAAACGCCGGGCTCTTGCCCATCGCCCCCAGAAAGTCGTTAAAACCGTGGGAGATTTCCAGGTTGGCGGTGTTCAGACCGCCAAAGCGTGCGTCGACCGAGTCAAAACTGAATTCGCCAGAAGCCACCACCAGGCTATCGATATTCTGTTTGCGGCCATCGGCCTTGGTGCCGCTGCGCTTTTTCGCCAGTCGCGTGGTCGCACTGAAGTTCATCAAGCGGCTGCGCAGAAAGTTCTTGGTCAGAGAGACGTTGTAGTCGCGGATGTCACTGTGGATGTTGGCGTCGCGGAACTGACCGCCAACATCGAACTGGTTGCGATCCATGCCGATGCCAAACACCGTGTCATAGAGCATGCTGACCGGGATCTGGTAGTCGAGCGCGTAAAACCAGGTATTTGCCGGCGCCACGGTGCGCTGCACGGTAGTCGTAAATCGGTCGCCCAGGCCGAGGGGATTATTCACTGTGACACGGGCGAGCTGGCGGCTGAGTCCGGTTTCGGCAATACCGTGGTTGTCCCAACGCGCCGCGGCCTCGAAACGTTGTTCGTCTTGCACCTTCAACACCATGTCGGCCGTACCCACCCGCGCGCCGGGCTGAAATACGCCAAACGACGACAGGCCAGGGTAGTCCGACACCGTCAATAACGCGGTTTCTACCGCTTCTTTGGTAATCGGTTGGCCAATGATTTTGCGGAACGGCTGGGCAAGCACCGCCGGTTTGTAAACTTTGTTGCCCTCGGTCACCACGCTACCGAGCTGACCTTCCATGACCTGAATCTTGACCTCGCCACTGTCGACTGACTGCACCGGCACAAACGCCTGCGCCAATATCAAGCCATGGTCGCGGTAATACTTAGTGACCGTATCAGCCACTTCCTGCAAACGGCCGACGGTGAAACCATCGGTACGTTCAGCAAGTTTGGCATCGACAAGGGCCTGCACGTCGGACACCGCAATCTTGTGCTGGGGTCGGTCGATGACGCCATCCAAGGTAAAACGTTTGACCTCAAGCTTCTCGCCGTCGTCGATTTCCAGCGGCCGGTCTACCAATGCCGGCACCTGAAATAACGCTGTGGGAGGCGGCTGTGGTCGTTGTCGCGGCGTTTCGCCCGGTCGCATCGCGCCTGCCTTAGCCGCATCCGGCAACACCACGGCCGCCGCCAGAGATCGCTCATTTAGGGTCATCGCGGTCGTTAGCTGTGCGCCTAAGGTATCCGCAACATTGTTTGGCGCGGCGGAGAAAAGTTGTTTTTTATCAGCCGGTTGTGTAGGCGCGACGGCAACTGCGAAAGCCGGGCGGATCAGCCCTGGGCGGAGCGCGGAACGCGCTTCGTCAAGCGCCGTGGCAAAAACAGGCGTTAACACCGTGCCAGTCACGATCAGCGTTCTGATAGAACGCCGCGCGAGCCGTCGCCAGGTGTCGCCCCCAATTCGCATGTTTACTTTCAATATGTTCGCTAACGCACTGAATATCCGGGTCTACTTGGCGCCCTAAAACCACCGGGGGAGTATAACAACGTCGTTTCGCAAGCGACAACGATCACCGACCGTGCGGCACAGCAACCGTTTTGATCGCGGCGCGCCGGTGGTGGGACAAACGATCAGCTCAGGGTGCGGGGGGCGTGGCGGTCGAATCGGCGGGCACGGGTGCGGATTGTTTGGCCAAATCCTGACGCCAAGTTTCGAGCGCTTCCGAGGAGGGCATATCGATCGGATATTCCTTTTCTATTTTCTCAATCGCTGCCTGCCTGACCTTGGCATTGGCTTCCTGCACCATACGCGCCCGCAATTGATCCGCAACACGCTCAAAACTCAGCATTTCAGCGGCTACCGTGGCACCGCGCTTGAGAACGTGCAGTCCCGTTTCCGAAGCGATTGCTTCACTGACCGTGCCCGGTTTCAGCTTTTGCAGCGCTTCGGCAATGGGGGGCAGCAATTCGGCAGATTTTAAGAGCCCCATGTAACCATCGTTGACCCGACTTGCTTCGTGACCGGAGTACTGTTTGGCGAGCGCGGCGAAATCACCATCGCCGCCGCGCAGATCTGCCGCGACGCGGTTGGCACGCGCCCAGGCCTCCTTGACATCCTTGTCAGCGGCGCCGGCGTCCAGGGGAATAAAAATCTGCCACAGATGGACACGCTCTTGTGTGCGGAAAGCCTCTGGATTTTTGTCGTAGGCCTCCCGTACCTGCGCATCGCTCGGAAACTTGGGATCGAGGTTCACGCGCACAACTTGATTGAGATAGGCCTCGACCAGTACGCGCTGACCGGCGCGCTCCATAACGGTTTTGATCTGTGGGTTTTGATCTGCCTTGTTGGCGGCGGCCGCCTTGAGCACGGCTTGATTCAGGGTTTCCTGCTGCACGAACTGTTTGAAAAGCTCGGCCGAACCCAGGATCTCGCTGCGGTTGGCAGCGTCGACAATGCCGAGCAGCGTCGCCAGAGCCCCGCTGTCGAGCGCGGCTGCAGCAGGCGTTGTCGCCGCGCCGCCGGTGGATTTTTTGGCGGTCTGCGCGGCTGTGCTGGGAGTAGCCGATAGCAGTTCGCCCGAGGTTAGCAGCCAGCGTTGGGCAAGCGCCCCGACCACCAACAGCAGCGCGCCGAGTAGTACAGCCGCAGGTATCGAAAGGTTCTTCAATGCATTCGCTCCCGTTAATAACTTCACAGGGGTGGGGATTCTAGCTGGCAATTCGCGCCTGCGAGAAGCGAGATAGAACAATTACCGGAGCCACAAGCAAGCCGGCCTCGGCACCCCGCCTGACACAGAAATTTTGTTGATGCTGAGTAGCTTATTCCATAAACTTCGGCGCAACCTCAGCCTCCGTTCGCGCCCGTTACGCGGGTCGGCGTGATGGCATCAACAGTTAAAAGAGCCCACAGCAACGAGAGCGAATGGCGCCGAAAACGACCAATCTGACCATCATGTTTGCCGACATCAGCGGCAGCACGCGGCTCTACGAGTTGCTGGGAGATGGTCCGGCACGCGCCAAGGTCGCCAGCTGTCTGGAAATGCTGACCGATGTCACCGAACGCCATCGCGGCACGGTCATCAAGACCATTGGTGACGAAATCATGTGCACCTTCCCCACACCCGAGCGTGCGGTCAGCGCCGCTTGTGAGATGCACGAACTGCTGGAAGACGAGATTACTGTGCAGACCTCCCAGGGCCGCATGTCGCTTGCCGTGCGCATCGGATTGCACCACGGCCCGACCATCCTCGACGCTGGTGACGTCTTTGGCGATGCAGTTAACGTTGCGGCGCGCATGGCTTCGATGTCCAAGGGCGGCCAGATCATCACCACCCAGACCACGGTTGACGAATTACCCCCGATCCTCAAGGCCAGCACGCGATTTATCGATCGCGCACCGGTCAAGGGCAAAAAAGAGACCATGGATATCTACGAGGTGCTGTGGCAACACGATGATGTGACCCGTATGTCTATCGGGGTCATACCCGAACCGGTGCAGCGCGCCTGTCTCAACCTGACCTACCACGAGCTCCAGATCGCCATGAATGACGAGCGTCCCCAGGTGGTCTTGGGTCGTAGTAAAGGTGCCGATATTCCGGTCGCCGAAGCACTCGCTTCCCGTCAGCATGTACGCCTGGAATTTCGGCGCGGAAAATTCTTCATCATCGACCAGAGCACCAACGGAACCTACGTTTGGAATGGCGAAACTGAAGCGTTTTTACGCCGCGAAGAAATGCCACTCAGTGGTAGTGGCCAGATCAGCCTGGGGCGGTCGTTTGCTGAAAATCCCCAGGAAGTCGTTCATTTTAAGTCCGACGACTGAGCGCGTCAGAGTTCCGCGTGAGTTCCCAGTCTACGCCGCCACGTTCTTTCGTCCCGCAGGGCTGTGGGCCGCACGTGGGGGGCAGGCATGAGTGCTGATGCGTTCCGTTGGCAGTCGGCTGCTATCACCGATGTCGGCAAAGTTCGCAAACTCAATGAGGACTCGATCCTCGAGCGCAACGATGCGGGTCTGTGGGTGGTCGCTGACGGCATGGGTGGTCATTCGGCTGGCGATCTCGCCAGCCAGCTGATCATCAATTCCCTGGCACGGCTCGACACCAACATCACCCTCGCTACCTTGGTTGAACAAGTTGAGCAGACTGTGCAGGACGTCAACGACCGTCTGTTTGCCGTTGCCAACGCGCACAACCAGACCAGTGGGAGTACCGTCGTGTTACTGCTCACCAATGGTAGCTATGCGGTGGTTATGTGGGCGGGTGATAGTCGCTGTTACCGACTACGCCACGGCCAGCTCTGCCAAGTCAGCACTGATCACACCCAGATTGAGTTATTTATTTCCAAAGGACTGCTGACTCGCGCCGAAGCGGTCGGTCATCCATCGGGCAACATGGTGACACGGGCAGTCGGCGTAACCGATGAACTGCTGCTCGAAATGGATTTACTCGAACTCACCGACGGTGATTGTTTTTTGCTCTGCTCCGATGGACTCGATAAACACCTCAAGGACGACGAGATCGCACAACACCTGAACGGTGGCGATCCCCAGAGCGTGGCACGCGCACTCATCGACCTGACACTCGCGCGCGGCGCGGTGGACAATGTCAGCGTGTGCGTCGTCAAGATCACCAAAACTTGAGGCCGGCCGCAGGGCCCGGCGGCCGGTACTATCTGGAAGCTTGAGCGCATGACTGCATTGATCGCTACCCCGCCTGTCGCGGCAGGCCATAAACATGGCTGACTTCAAGACCACGCTTGAACGACTGGCGCGCGGCGATATCGACATCAATGCGGTTGCTGCGAACGTCGACAAACTGCTGGTCAAACGCCCGCAAGCGGTTGTCGCTATCATGGACCAGCTCAAACAGGCCGTGGTCGATGGCATCATCGACGCTGAAATCTATGCAAAGCTCAAGACCCGCATCACAGTGCGGATTGAAGCAACGCCTATGACCGGCCACGAAGACGCCACACGCGTCGGTACACTCAAGGATGACGCAACACGGCTCATGGCCGGCAGCGAATACACGGAATTTCTCGCTAGGGGCCGCGGGACAACCAGCGATGGCACACAAATCCTCGACGTCACCGGTGACGACGGCAGCTTCCGACATCAGGCATCAAGCACCGGCGGCATCGATTTTGATCTGACAGGCGAGACCGGCTCGGAAACATCCGCCTCCTGGCCGACCGGCGACAGCCGCACCGGTGGCACTGGCAGCGACTGGTCCGCGCCAAGTTCAGCAGGCGTGCCGACCAGGATCGAACCGGGCGCGATATTGCGCGGGCGCTTCAAGCTCGACTCAGTACTCGGAGTCGGTGGTATGGGCTCGGTGTTTTTAGGTAGCGACCTTATCAAGGTGCGTGCCAAGGACAAACAGCCGCGGGTCGCCCTGAAAGTCTTGAACGAAGATTTTAAACAGCACCCCGATTCTTTTATCGCCTTACAACGAGAAGCGAGTCGCCAGCAGCGACTAGCCCACCCGAACATTGCGACTGTCTACGATTTTGATCAGACCGAAGACGGCCTCGCTTTCCTGGTCATGGAGTTACTCGAAGGTCAGCCGCTTAACGAATTCATCAAGAAGGTCGTGCGCCCGCGCAGTGGCCTGCCATTTGCCGAGGCGTTGCCGATGGTGCAGGGTCTGGGCGCAGCGCTGGTTTATGCCCACGAACGCAGTATCGTTCATTCCGATTTTAAGCCTGGCAACTGCTTCCTGACCAAGGACGGACAGATGAAGGTGCTGGATTTTGGCATCGCGCGCGCAGTCAAGAATCCGGGTGCCGCCGAAGGTGAAACGACGATTTTCGATCCGGGTAAACTCGGCGCGTTAACACCCGCCTATGCCAGCACGGAAATGCTCGAAGGCGAGGAGCCCGATCCGCGCGACGATATCTACGCATTAGCCTGCGTTACCTATGAATTGCTCACCGGCAAACATCCGTTCAACAAAATTCCTGCCAACAAAGCACGCGACAACGGCCTGGTACCGGAGCCGATCAAAGGTCTAACACGCAAACAGTGGCGCGGTCTCGAACAAGGTTTGGCCTTTACCCGCGACAGACGCAGCCAGACCACTGCCCAGTTCCTGCTCGATTTCGAAGGCAAAACCACGCCCTGGAAAAACCCGCTTATCGTGGTACCCGCCGCGGCCGTATTGCTGGCTGCCGTCGGCATAGCACCGATGTACAACATGATCGAGCGTCACGCTACCGATGCTCGTATTGAACTGGCGCGCAGCGGTGATGCGCAAAAGATCGAAGCGGTGCTCAGCGGTCTGGATGAAGCGCAATTTGATGCTGGCAAACGCGACCGGATCCTGACGGAAGCCAAGGATTCCATCCTCACCTATTTTGAGAACGGTGTGCGCACCAGAATCGACACTGCATCGGGCACCTACGATTTCATAGGGGCACGCAAGATTCTCGCGAGGGCCCAGAGTTACAGCGTTTATCACGACTCATCGAGTCTCAAACAATTGCACGATCAGGTCGACGAATCCGAAAATCGGGTGCTCGCCGAACAATTCGACAAATTCAACGTTGCGCTCGAAAGCGGCAAACTCCTCGCGCGCGACGACGAAGACGACATCTACGACGCCATGACAGTGGTCGCCAAGATCAATCCCAAACACGCAATGCTCAAAGATCGTCGTCTACCGGGCGCTTTTGCCAATGCCATCAACAAAGCGCTGGCCGACAATCGCTTCGACGATGGCGAAGCCTTAAGCAAACAAAGTCGAAATTTGCTCGGCTTGGACAACAAGTATCTTAACGACTTGGCCGACAAGATCGGTGGCGCACGGGAACGCGCGGAAACGACCGCACGCTTGCTGACTGCGGTTGACGCGGTACAGAAAGCGCTGGACAGCAAACAAGGTCTGCCGGCTTATCTGACAATCCAGGATGAAGTGGTCGATCTGGCCAGGCTCGACGCGGGTAACGAACTGTTGGAAAAACTGCGCAGCGATATTGCTCCGCGTGTAACCAAGGATCTGGGCGCGCTGGAAAGTTCTCGTGACTGGTCGGCGAGCGATCTCATGTTGGGTGACTACAGCAGTGTGCTGCGCGTACTCGGCCTGCGCGACATGAGTGATCGCATCGCCACCCTGGCCAATGAGTTCAATGCACAACTGACGACATTACGCGACGGCGTCACGCAGGCGGTAGCAGCGGGTCGGCTCAGCCCAGATGCCGACGATCAGCTCAATCAGATGCAAGGCATCGCCGCGCGTCACAGTGCGACGCGCAACGCACGAGATCAACTGACGCTCGCGCAACTCCATAACGCACGTATGCTGCGCGATAAGGGCGATTTGAGCAGCGCCGGCGCAGCGCTTGCTGCCGCACTCATCTATCAGCCGAGCGCAGATGTTGCAGCGTTGCTCGATAGTGAAGCCAGGCTGCAGGCGGACATCGCGACTCAGGATGACACCACCCGTGCGGCGGAACTTAGTACACGTAGAACGCGCTTCGACGCCGCTTTGGTGCAGTTCGAAAAAACCCTGTCTACGCTTGGCGACACTAGCGAAACGTTTACCGCCGCCTTCGCTATGTTGGATGGTCTACGGGCGAACAATCCTCTTGACCCTCGCTGCGTGACAGTGGCCGACAAACTTGCCAACGCCGTCGAAACGGGCGCGCAGCGCATGTTTGCGGCCGGCCGCTACGACGATGCCATCGAGCTTCTCCAAAATGCCCTGGTGTGGGTGCCGCAGTCGAGCACCCTGTTGACCAAGCTTGATGGACTCGAGGTTGAGCGCAAGCAGGCGCGGGCCGACTCTGAACTCAAGCAAGTTGTTGATGCCAAGGCTGATATCGAGAAACTGCTCGACGAAGCCGATGCGGACCGCACCTGGCGCGCCAAAGTTCGCCAGAAAATGGGCGACATCGCGGCTTTTAGTGACACTAACGACCCCTGGATAAACGAAGTCAGCAGCAAGATTGCAAGCAAGCTGGTCGAACGTGCGGGTGAGATGCGCCTGCAAGAACGCCTCGCCGAGGGCGCGAACCTGATTGCCGATGCCGAACGTTACGCGCCCGATGCACCAGGACTGGTGGACGAACGCACAGCGCTACGCGAAGCAACCGCTACCTTCGAACAGGAACAGCAAGAGCAGGCGCGTCTTGCGCGTATCGATGGCTTGAAACAAACCTTCGAATCCCAAACCAAGGCCGGCGATGTAGCCAACGCCGCAAAAACCCTCGACAGCCTGCGTCAGGACGCTGATTCGAATAAAGATCCCTTCGTCACGGAGGTTGCACCGCGGCTGCTGGCCAGCGCCTATCTCAAGCTGGCGACACAGCAAGTGCCAAAAAATGATTTCGCTGCTGCTTTGCGTTTTGCTAAAGCGTGCGCCGAATTGCAACCACAACGCCAGGATTGCAAGCTTGCCGTGCGCGACTATACGGTCGATGGCAATAAGCAGGATCTGGCTAAGCTGTTTAAACGTCCTGACTTCGATGTCAGCGAAGCCTTGGCCAAGGTTGCGGAAGTTCAGGTGCTCGATCCGGGCGAGTTCAGCAAAGCCGAGAGTAGCTGGGCCCAGGACATTGTTACTCGCATTGAAGCATTGAAAAAAGCTGAAGGCATGGCTGCCAACGATGCCATCAAGCAGGTCAAGGATGTCTTCCCGGGCAACCAGCCGATTGCCGCCCTTGAACCGTTCAAGCTCGCAGCTCCAACGTCGAAGTATGCACCCGACATCAAAAAGGCGTTGGATAAAGCCATGCTGTCGACGGCCAAGGATCTTTTGCTCAAAGCAACGGCGAGCGAAGCTGAGAATCCAGAGATCGTAACCTTGAAGGGTGCTTTCAACGCGCGGGTCAAACAGGTCAAAGAAATTGTTGGCAAGTTTGATGCACGCTTTAACGAAGGCAAGACCCGTGTTGCGCAATGGGAAAGTGATCGTGCACAAACCAACAAAGACAAGGCCAATAACGTTCTGCTGGCGGCGCGCGGTGAACTCAATGGTGCATTGGCGATCTGGGCCGACAACGCTGCGCTGAAACAACGCAAGCAAAAACTCGAACAGGAAATAGCCAAGCTGGCCGGTGGTGTGGCGCCACTGGAACCGCCGCCGCCGCCCACCAATCCCTGTGAAAACAAACTGGCCGGCCATGGCAAACGCAAAGCGGGCACTTGTTTTTACTTCGTGTCGAGTAAAGAACCGGGTCCTTATATGGTGGTGGTTCCTGCCGGCGAAGGTGTCGCCAAGCCTTTTGCGGTGGGCAAATTTGAGGTATCGGTAGCAGACTTCAATCGTTATTGCACAATGTCAGGCAAATGCTCGCCACAGCCTGCGCAAAATGCCGTATTGCCGGTCACTGGCATCACCCTGGCCCAGGCCCAGGAATACACCCAGTGGTTGACTGATCGCACCGGCCAGAAATTTCGACTGCCAAACAACCAGGAATGGGCCTATGCCGCCAACGCCGGCGGCGACCAGCCCAAAAAGGATTACAACTGTCGCGTTGAGCAAGCCGGCCAAGTGCTGAAAGGCCAGGCCACTATGGGCGTGAACACCGGCAAGGCTAATGGCTGGGGTTTATACAACTACGTCGGCAATGCTCAGGAATGGGTGGTTGATGGTGGCAACATCGTCGCACGTGGTGGTGCCTACGAAGACATGTTCAGCAAGTGCGATATCGCGCTCGAAAAAGCGCATGCCGGCGCCGCTGACAGAGCCACTGGTTTCCGCGTCGTACTCGACCTCGGGCCCTGAGCAGCACGCCATGGTTACTGTGCGCTACGGCCGAAGGACGCAGGCATGAACATCCCCACTTTGCGCGACTTGTCACGCGCTTACGGACTCGGGTCTGTGGATCGTGAAACTTATCGCAAACAACGCCACGAAATGTTGACGCGCATCGTAGCGGGTGAGCTGCCGGTGCTTGTTTATCAGCCACCAGAACCCGAACAGCGCACCGTCTTTCCCTATGAAGATAACAGTGGCGACACCACCCAGGAAATCCTGGCACCCTTACTCACGCAGCACAGCCCGCGCACGCCGCGCACCAGTGGCAAGCGCCTCGCGCTTGCAGCACTTGCGATGGCGCTGCTTGTGGGTGGCTGGGCGCTACGCGAATATCTCGGGTCTGAGCCCCCTGCATCGCCCATGACTGTTGTGCCCGCTAGTGCCGCGCCGACGCAAGATTTATTCGCGCAATTTCTCAGCGCCAATCAGTGGCAGAACACCCATCTTGCAGCACTGCGCGCGCGTTGGGATACCCTTGACGATGCCGCCCGCGAGCAACTGCGTTATGCCCCGACCATGCGTCGGCTGATCGATAAAACCCTGGAACAAATCCAGGCGGAGCGCGCGTTGATGGCCCTGGGTGATGCCGATGACGCCCTGACTAATCAACAGCAGTTACTGGGCCTCATGTCTCATCTTGGCGCGCAGGATGCGCGTCTAACGCGCGCGCGCGAAGCCTTGCAGGCAGCACAAAACGAACACCAGCAAAAGCGCGCGGCAGCGGCCGACGACAAAACCTCGGTTGCCAACAAAACCGCGCTTGCGCCTGCGAGTGAGCCTGTCGCGGTTGCGGCTCTCGAGCCGCCGTCAGCGGTGGTGCCAGCAGATGCCAGTCCCGCACTGTTGGATTCGCCCGCGCCCGCCACGACCAGTGCCTCACCGGCCGTCTATACGGCATCGATTACGCCTGCGCCCGCCAGCGCCACCAGCAAAAGCACGCGCGCGCCCAAGAACGCGCGTACCGCATGCGACGCTGCGCTCGCCAAGACCCGCCGCCCCTATTGTCAGGACCCCTTAGGTGCACTCGGCAAAGGCCCCGCCCTCGTTGTAGTGCCGGCTGGCGAGTTTGTGATGGGTGGCCTCGCCCAGGAAGAACAGCCACAGCACACGGTGCGCCTGGAACATGCATTCGCCATCGGGCTGTTTGAGGTCAGCGTCGCTGAATTCACACAGTTCTGCACGGCTACCCGTACCGCGTGTCCGCCCCAGCCCTGGAGCGATCCAACACTACCCATTGTTAACGTGTCATGGGCGATTGCCGCAGCCTATACACAATGGCTGAGCAAAATCAGCGGCGAGAACTATCGCTTACCGAGCGAAGCGGAATGGGAATACGCCGCGCGCGCGGGCAGCACCACGCCCTACCCCTTCGGCGCAAAAATATTGCCAACCCATGCCCGCTACAGCTTCAAGAACGCCGTTACCACGCCGCTGCCGGCCAGGGACCGCAGTGTTAATCGCAACAACTTCAAGCTCTACCATACGCTCGGTAACGTGCGGGAATGGGTGTACGACGGCTGGCAGGCCAACTATGACAACGCCCACGCTGATGGACGCGCCCAGAGTGCCGGCAATGGCCGCCAAGTGGTACGCGGTGGTTCTTATGCCGACAGCGGCGCGGCTTTGCGCTCGGCCGCGCGCGTGCCGCTTGATGCCGCTGGCGATCAGTTCACCGGTTTGCGCGTATTACGCGAGATTAGATGAAGTTGTGCACGGTCCGGCGTACGGCTAGTTGGACGTTTGCGCGCCCGCTACAATCGAGCTCTTAATCTTCGCGCACCGGCCTGCCATGACCACCAATCTCGATCCCGACGAACGCGATAAATTCTCGGCCTTGGCGGCCCACTGGTGGGACACGCAGGGCCCGTGCCGCACACTGCATGACATCAACCCGACGCGCCATGACTATGTCGTCGCGCAGACCCAGCTGGCCGGTCGACGGGTCGCCGACATCGGCTGCGGTGGTGGCATTTTCAGCGAGTCCCTGGCACGCGCCGGCGCGCACGTCACGGCCATCGATGCGTCGGCGGAATTGATCGAAGTAGCGCGCCGTCACGCCCTGGCGCAAGCCACAGCGGTGCATTATGAAACCAGCACAGCGGAAGATTTAGCCTTACGCCACGCCGGGTGTTTTGATGTTGTGACCTGTCTCGAACTGATTGAGCACGTGCCGGAACCTGACTCACTGATCAGGGCCTGCGCGACGCTACTAAAACCGGGTGGGTTGTTGGTGATATCAACCTTGAACCGCAACGCAGCTTCCTATCTGCTCGGGGTGGTGCTGGCTGAATATGTTCTGCAGCTGGTACCGCGTGGCACGCACAATTACATGCAGTTCGTCCGCCCGGCAGAACTGGCGCGTATGGCGCGCGACCAGCACCTGACAACCCGGGATATTCGCGGCATGAGCTACAACCCCCTCACGCGTCGGGCGCACCTGGGCGTGGCACCGAGCATCAACTATCTCGCGACCTTTGCACGGGACCTGGATTAATCCCCACGTCGTGCGCTTAACCAGACCACCGCATGCAGTGCTGTTCGATCTGGACGGTACCCTGCTTGATACTGCACCCGATTTTGTCCTTGCGCTTAACGCCCTGCGCGCCGAAGAAAAATTGCCGCACCTTGCGCCAGCCGCGATTCGCCCGCACGTCTCCCATGGCAGCGCGGCGCTGATCCGCGCCGGCTTCGAGCTGGCAAGCGATGATCGTGATTTTGAGCGGCGGCGGCTGCGATTACTCGAACTTTACGCACAGGTGCTGGCGCAGGCCACTGTGCCATTTACCGGTATCGAGGAAGTCCTGACGGCCCTTGAAAGACGCGGCCTGCCGTGGGGCATTGTGACCAATAAACCGGGCTGGCTGACCACCCCGCTGCTTGCAGCGCTGGGTCTGGACCAGCGTGCGGCCTGCATCATTTCGGGCGATTCCACGCCCCGCGCCAAACCCTATCCCGACCCGCTGCTGGCTGCAGCGAGGGTGCTCGATATTTGTCCCGCCGACTGTCTGTATGTGGGGGATGCCGAGCGTGATATCGAAGCTGCGCGGGCGGCGGGTATGGCGGTACTGGTCGCGCTCTACGGCTACATCGGCGTTGATGATCACCCCGAGCAGTGGGGTGGTGATGGCAGTATCACCTGCGCGCGGGATCTGCTCGCGTGGATCTGAGTGTCGAAGCGCACGCACCTTCGTCTTTTTGTGCGGTGGCGGCACCCGATGATTTTTACTACGCAAGCCTCTATCTGCCTGCTGTTGCGCGAGACTTAACCCGCATCCTGGAAGCAACCAGACGCGCCATCACCGATATTCCGGGCAGCTGCTCAGATCGCGGTGTTGCCCATCTCAAACTCGCCTGGTGGCAGAGCGAATTGCAGCAGCTCGCCCTGGCTGCGCCTCGCCATCCTTTGACACGCGCGCTACAGCCCATCATCAAACATGAACCGGCGCTGCTAGCGATCTTCGAACATCTGATCGTGTCTACCATCGGCAGTCTCAATGCGGCGCCGTTGCCCAATCGCGCCGCCTTGCTGGACCACGTGCTCGCACAGCACGGCCCATTACTTGAGTACTACGTGAGCCTGGGGATGCCGGTCAACACCACCGCGCGCGCCGCACTGGTCGGTGTGGGCTGCGTACTCGAACTCGCTTATGCCCTGCGCGGACTGCGCCAGCATCGTCGCGGCGCACCTTTACTGTTACCCAATACACAATTGCGCACTGCCGGACTCAGCGACGACGCGGTGCGAAATGCGCGCACATCGGGCGAACTTAGTGCCGTGCTCATGCCACATCTCGACTGGCTGCACGATGAACTCGTCACGCGTAACGCGGCCCTGTCGCGCAGACTGCGTCGTCAGCAGCGGCTACTCAGCACGCTGGCCCTGTGCGCGGCACAAGCCCTCGCGCTGACCAGAGCTGATGCATGTTGTGTGCTGGAACGACGGGTCGAAGTGCTGCCCGTGCGCAAGCTGTGGCTGGCGTGGCGCGTGGCTTGGTGGGGCGGATGACTCGGATATTCACCCCTGAGCGTCATCCCTGCGTAGCAGACGCACGCGCAAGCGCCGAAAGGCATCTGCATCGACCGTATCGGGCAATAACAACACCTCACAGCGTGCACCATCTGCGCATAACAGACTGAGTGTTGTCGCAAGCGGAGACACCAGCGCGGCGTGGCGCAGCGACGCGTCCACGCTACGACCGTCGCGAAAGACCACACGCCAACTATCGCGAGCGCCAAGTTCCAGGCGTGCAACGGCCCGCTGGGGCGACACCCGCAGCAATCGCGCCACAAGCCCCACCCCATGGAGCACCACGGCGCTGAGCAGCAGGTTACGCGGGTCAGACGGCGGATAGGCAAACCACAATGACACTAGCACTAACAAATGCACCGCCACGAGCGCGCGTGGCAACCACACCGAAGGCTGCAGATCGAGATGCACCGGTCCCTGGAATCCATTCATCCTGGCCGCAAGCATAAGCGCCTGTGCGTCAGCTTGAAATTACCTTGTCATGAAAAGATACTAGGAGTCTGTCGGACTTAGGACGAATCTGCTGCGGCGGTGGGATAGCGGTCCAGATATGCGCACATTCTCGTTGAATAGCCCCGCTATTCGCCTCGAATGCGCGCACATCTGGCCTCGCTTTCTCGCCGCCTCGCGACGATTCCCTAAGTCCGACAGGCTCCTAGGCCCGCGCCGCCGAGCGCGCCCCACTCACCCAGGCCCCAGTATCAGACATCATGGTCATTGACGACGCGACTCCTCCAACAGCGCCAGTACCCACCGATCAAAACGAGCATGAGGCACCGACCACCCCAGTGACGCAGCCTCCGCGCGAAATCGGCGGGCCGGCCGGACTCGAACCAACGCGTTACGGCGATTGGGAACGTAAGGGCCGATGCATCGACTTTTGAGCACTTCGACAGCGCCGACGCGACGTCGGCGCCAACCGCCCACCAGCAAAGTGAACGTTTAAGCCATGGCCGGAAATCCGCTATCACCGCATTTGCAAATCTACCGCCCGCAATTGACTTCGGGCATGTCGATCCTGCATCGCATTACGGGTGTCGCACTGAGTGTCGGCACGTTGATATTGCTGTACTGGCTGGTTGCTGCAGCACAAGGCGCGCAGGCTTACGCCAACGCACAATACTGTCTGAGTTCGACACCAGTACAGCTACTGCTGGCCGCCTGGACTTTCGCGTTTTACTACCACCTGTGTAACGGCGTGCGTCATTTATTGTGGGATACCGGCTGGGGGTTCGATCTGAGCACCGCCTATAAAACCGGTTATGTGGTGATAGGTGCGTCGGTGGTGATGACCGCCCTGACCTGGGCTTGTGTCATTGCGCAGGGAGGTGCGGCATGAAACTGCGCAGCGATTTGTCGCGAGTACTCGGTTTGGGATCGGCCCGTGCCGGTTCCCATCACTGGAGCCATCAACGCCTGAGCGCAATTGCGATGCTGCCCTTGTCGCTATGGTTTGTGATCGCCCTGCTGGGTCATCTACAGGACGATCTGGGGGCGCTCACCAACTGGATCCGATCACCCTTTGTAACCGTATTACTCATCAGCCTCATTGGTGCGATGTTTTACCACGCCAAGCTGGGCTTACAGGTCGTAATTGAAGATTACGTCCACTCGGAAATCGCCAAGATCGGTTTACTGGTAACGATGAAACTCGGCTGCGCCCTTGGCGCTCTGCTGGGTATTGTGGCAGTGCTCAAGATCTCATTCGGAACGACCTGACGGAACACCCCATGCCTGCTGCATATGAACTGATCGAACACAAATACGACGTGGTCGTGGTCGGCGCCGGTGGCGCCGGCTTGCGTGCCACTTTCGGCATGGCCGAAGCGGGACTCTCCACCGCCTGCCTGACCAAGGTCTTCCCGACCCGCAGCCACACTGTCGCCGCCCAGGGTGGCATGAGTGCCGCGCTGGGCAATATGGGGCCAGATGACTGGCGCTGGCATATGTACGACACCATCAAGGGCTCCGATTGGCTCGGCGACCAGGACGCTATCGAGTACATGTGTCGCGAGGCGATCCCGGCGGTCATCGAGTTGGAACA
>JAYUQF010000652.1:0-2411 GCA_043756885.1 Pseudomonadota bacterium | reverse complement strand
AAAGTCACGGTGGGTGCCGGCGCAGCACGTGGCCGCCGCAGCCGTTTGCTCAAGAGGGTGTGCTAACTCGCAGGCCCGCACTGCATTTAGGGCAAGGCCTGAAAGGACCGTGACCCGCGCACAATTGCCGTGCGCAGGTCGCGACCGCACGTTTAGTGATCGACCGCCGGCAGGGTGGCGGTATAAGCCTGGCTGGCTGCGTTGGTGGCAACGGCGTTGGCATTGTCACTCTTGATACAAGTCGGGTGACCAAAGCCGCCGGCACTGGCGCCGGCCTCGATATCAAACACGATGCCATCGGCGTGGCCAGGAGCCGGCCCCACACCACCGACACCCGCCAAGTTGTCGAGCTCAAGGTTATTACGCACACGCCAAGCGATGTTGTGATCGGCGCACGAGGTGTCACCGCTCAGACCGACGCCGCCGATCAGCTTATGGTTGGCGTTATACAGGCCTAGCCCACCGCCGAAGACATTCACGCCGCCCGGCCGTTCACCGACCATCGGGTCGTTCTTTTTGCCATAGTTGCCAGCGGGGCCGTGGTAAACCACATCGGTGGCAATCGGGTTGGTCTCCCCCAGACCGAACAGGCTGCCACCGGGCTGCACCGCGGAATACAGATTGGCGCTCGAGAGTGCGAGGGTGTCGAGACTGAAAGCATTTGCGGTATTGGCTTTTTGCGCCGAGATCGCGCGGCTGCCCGGCCATTGTGAGTTGCGGTTAGATCCCGAGAAGGCTACCGCGCAGACCACGCCGTCGCGGTTGACCAGGGTTGCCCACATATTTAAATCAAGGCCCGAAGTCTCAGCCGTGACTGCGGCACCAAGTGCGCTCTTGAGTACGGCATGGATGCCACCTGGCGTGGTTTCCAGCGCCGCAGCAAGCTGTTTGCAGGCGGCAGCGCCGTGCCCGCGCCCATCTTCATTCTTGTCTTTGTCCTTACCCTTGGCCATAACACCGCCGGCATTTGCGGCGAGGGCGAGGGTGATGCCCAGGGCCAAACCAAACTTAGTTTTACTTATCATCCACAGTTCTCCAGTTTTGCGTTCCAGAAATGAAACGACAGGGCCAACATCGCACTTGGCGTTCAGCGCGAACTTTCGGCGTTGTGGACCGCTAAGAACAGTACGCCATCCAAGAAGTGTGAAAGCCGTCCGCCACACAGCGCGGTATTTGCGAACTCCGTCAAATATCGCAACGCGCGATGGGCTGCGCTGGACGTCAATCCTCGCGCGGCATAACACCCGTCAACGAGGCGCGCGCCGAGATCTCGATCCAGTTGCCATCGGGATCGGCGACAAAACCATAACGCGCGACCTTGGGAAAGCTCACACAGGGCTGCACCAGTTTGCCACCACGTCTGACGATGGCATCACATTGCGCATCGGCGTCAAAGATCTGCACCGTGAGATAGCGAAAGTTTGGTCCGATGAAAGTGTCCATCTCGCTGCCACCCGGCCCTTCGAGCAAAAACAGCAGACTGTCACCGCAGCGCACCACCCGCGACGCGACTGGCTCGAACTCAAGTGCATGGGTATAAAAGTGCATCATGCGGTCCGGATCCGGTGTGCTCAGCGTGATGCCGATACCGACCACGCCGTCCGTACCCGGTGGCACCAGTCGCACCAGCTCACCCCCGGGGTTATGCCCTTCCCAGGCAGGTAACCCGGCACGCGCAATGGTCAGGCCAACCAAGCCGGTTGCTTTGGTCGGTGGAAAAGGTGTCGGGTAGTGATTGACCTTTATCACTGAGTCGTGGGCATCGTAGCGGTGTTGCACCATGCCATTGCCAAAATCGAGTTCATGATCCAGACGTAAGCCGCAGCGCTCGCCCCAGAATGTGCGATGGGCGGCGATGTCGTTGGTGAACATGCCAATATCGATGTGTTGTTTGGCTAGGCGCATGGGAACTCCTCGGTAACCGCAAATCAGGATGGCAGGGCGTCGACAGCATCGTTATCAATGGCCTGATAAGCACCATCGGTGACCATCTTCATAAACAGTCTGTCACCACGTTCGGTTTTTTTCACGATCACCGTGGCGGCAATTGCGACCACCAGCACCGCGAAGCTGTAGTGCCGATAGTCAGCCATCAGATGGTCGAAGTTGTAATTCTGGACACCGCGGCTGTGCAGTTGCTCGAGATATTCCTGCAGCAGGTCGCGCTCCACCGCTTTGCGTGTATCGCGATCAAATGCGCTGCCAAGAAAGTAGGCGACATCCATGCCGCTACCGAGGTAGGCGCTGGTCTGCCAGTCCACCACGCAGATGCGATCAGCGCCGAACAACATATTGTCGACGCGGAAATCATTGTGGGAAAAACATTTGGGCGCCGTGCGCGGCGCATTCCACGCCCCATGGCAGCGCACGAACTTTTCGCATACTTTCATCACCTCCGGGTCCATTTGCGC
>JAYUQF010000651.1:0-2415 GCA_043756885.1 Pseudomonadota bacterium | reverse complement strand
AAATGTTTCCGGCCGGTACAGATGCCCGTATACCGGTCATTGCCGTAACGGGTACCAATGGCAAAACCACCACCGTGCGCCTCATTGCCCACATCCTTGAGCAGGCCGGTCTGCGGGTCGGCATGACCTTGACCGATGGGGTGTTTGTGCAGGGTACTCAGATCGACAGCGGTGACTGCAGCGGGCCGCGCAGCGCGCGCAGTGTGCTGATGCATCCCGACGTTGATGCGGCCGTGCTGGAGACCGCGCGCGGCGGCATTCTGCGCGAAGGCCTGGCTTTTGATCGCTGTCAGGTCGCGGTGCTGACCAACATCGGCACCGGCGATCATCTGGGCTTGAACTACATCACCACCGTCGAAGATCTGGCGGTACTGAAGCGCGTCATCGTGCAGAACGTCGCTGCCAACGGTTACGCGGTGTTAAATGCCGACGATCCGATTGCGGCCCGTTGTGGCACGACCTGTCCAGGTGGGGTGATCTATTTTTCACGCAATCCGGCCAATGCGCTGAGCGTTACACACCGTGCCCAGGGTCGACGCGCGGTCGTGATTGATGGTGATGCCATCAGCTGCGTGGAAGGTACGGAACAATGTCGGTTGCCGCTCGCCGATATTCCGTTGACCTTCGCGGGCCGTATCGGTTTTCAGGTTGAAAACGTCCTGGCATCGGTGGCTGCGGCCTGGGGCGCAGGCGTTGACTGGCGATTTATTCGTGCCGGCCTCGCCAGCTTCGTGCCTAGCGTTGCTGCAACGCCGGGGCGCTTTAATGTCATGGACTACCGCGGCGCGACGGTGATCGCCGATTACGGTCATAACCCCGATGCGATGGTGGCGCTGGTGCAGGCTGTCACTGCGATGCCGGCCAAGCGCCGGATGGTGGTGATCAGTGCCGCCGGGGATCGTCGTGACGAGGATATCCGCGATCAGACGCGCATCCTTGGTAATGCGTTCGATTCGATACTGCTCTACCAGGATGCTTGCCAGCGTGGTCGTGCCGACGGCGAAGTGCTGGGCTTACTGCGTGAGGGACTGAGCACTGGCACGCGTGTGCGCGATGTGGTCGAGATTACCGGCGAGTTCGTCGCTATCGACAGTGCGCTCGCAACACTCGAACCCGGGGATTTGTGTCTGATCCTGATCGATCAGGTGGACGAGGCGCTGGCCTATCTCACGCAATGCTGCGCGCAGTCCCAGGCGGTCGCAATCGGCTGAACGCGCCTTGCCACGATATTGCGGCAGGATTTAGTACCAACACGCGATGGTGGCGCGTAAACGCGACATTTATGACACAGCCCGCGGTACATTAGCAGCACCTGCCTGAGCAAGAGATAAAGGAGTTCTCCACTGTGCCGTCTCGACCGTAATCTTGAACCAAGTGTTCAAGACGGGACTTCTCGAGGCGAATCAGGCTTTCCGCTGAAATGCGGACATGCACAACATCGCTGGTTGATCAGTCCCTGAGGTAAGAAAAATAGGCTCAAAGATCTCAGGTCTTTGACGCACACAGCAGAGAACACCAAACCCTAAATCGGCAAATTTCCCCGGTTCTTTAGCGGCCTGCTCAGCCTCACGGTATTAATGACCGGAAGCCTTAAAAGCGAGCCCCAGCCCGCGCGACAGCACTTGCGAAATCTTGCCCTGCATGCGCGTTACGCTGGCTCCCACGTCAGACACTATAGACTCATTATTACGACGGTATTCCAAATATTCGTGGGCAATGTTAAGGGCCGACATCACCGCGATACGCTCTGCGCCGATGACTTTGCCGTTGTCGCGCTGTTCCACCATCTTTTTGTTGAGGAACTGCACCGAGGCAAACAGGGCTTCTCGTTCGTTTTCTTTGCAGCCGACGACATAATCCTTGTCGAAAATGGTGACCGTGATGGGTCTGACTTCACTGTCGCTGCTCATGACCGGGTCTCCATGGCTTTTAAGCGGGCAATCATTGCTTCGACGCGACTACGCGCCTGTTCGGTTTTCTCAATCAAGGTTGCGCGCTCAGTAGTCAGCGAAGCCTGCTGGCTACGCAGCGCTTCATTTTCGGTGGCGAGGCTTTCCACGGCTTTGATCAGCTCATCAACCCGCGATTCGAGCGCAACGAGTTCCAAGCGGTCTTTAGTGCCTGCTGTCATGACGTCTGCGCGTGCTCACTGGGCGAATGGAATGCGAGGTCAATATAGAGCGCTCGGCGCCAAACGGTCAACTGCGCGCGTCGCCCCCAACTTGTGTGCTTCGTCGCATTTAGCTTCTGCAGCCGCACGCGGCATGGGACAATCGCGGATGCGAATGTTACTGGCGCACCGGAGTACCACAATGAGTATCACCCCATCATCTTATCGCTCTTGTGTGAGCGCCCGTTGAGCGCACAACTGCACGAGCGTGTGGCGCGGGCGCTGGCCGCGGTGCGTTGCGATGT
>JAYUQF010000650.1:0-6304 GCA_043756885.1 Pseudomonadota bacterium | reverse complement strand
CTCGAGATGTTCGAAACGACTATTCAGTTCAAGCCGCGCGACCAATGGCGGCCGGGCATGACACCGGACAAGTTGGTCGAGGAGATGGATCGCATCGTGCAAGTGCCGGGACTCACGAATATCTGGATCCCGCCAATCCGCAATCGCATCGACATGATAGCGACCGGCATCAAGAGTCCGGTGGGCGTGAAGGTCGCGGGCGCCAACTTGCAGGAAATCGATCAGCTCACCAATGCGGTCGAAAGGGCAGTCAAGCAGGTGCCAGGCGTGAGCTCGGCATTGGCCGAGCGTTTGAGCGGGGGCCGCTACGTCGATGTGGTCATTGACCGAGACGCCGCCGGACGCTTTGGGCTCAATATTGCGGACGTGCAGAGCGTCGTATCGTCCGCTATCGGGGGCGATAATGTCGGAGAAACCGTCGAAGGACTGCAGCGCTTTCCGATCAATGTCCGTTATCCGCGCGAAGTGCGCGATTCACTGCCGAAGCTGAGGAATTTGCCGGTGTTGACTGAGACCGGCGCGCAGATCCGTCTGGGGGATGTGGCGACCATCAAAATCAGTGACGGCCCGCCCATGTTGCGCAGCGAGAATGCCCGGCTCTCGGGATGGGTTTATGTTGACATTCGCGGTCGCGACTTGCGCTCAGTCGTGCATGACATGCAGCAGGCCGTGGCGAAAGAGGTGAAGATCCCCGCCGGATATTCGGTGTCGTGGTCTGGGCAATTCGAATTCCTGGAGCGCGCCAAGGCCAAGCTCAAGATAGTCGTACCGGCGACGTTGATGATCATCTTTGTGCTTCTTTACCTGACCTTCCGACGCTTCGATGAAGCGCTGCTCGTCATGGCGACGCTGCCATTCGCTTTGGTTGGGGGTTTTTGGCTGCTCTGGATGTTAGGACACAACTTCTCAATCGCCACCGCCGTCGGGTTCATCGCGTTGGCCGGTGTGGCGGCGGAATTCGGGGTGATCATGTTGGTGTACCTGAAGCAGGCATGGGAGACCCGGCTTGCTGACGGCAAGAGCAGCGAGCTCGACCTCCTCGAGGCAATCCGTGAAGGCGCAGTATTGCGCGTGCGGCCCAAGGCCATGACGGTCGCTGTCATCGTGGCGGGCCTGCTGCCGATTATGCTGGGCTCAGGGACGGGATCTGAGGTCATGCAGCGTATTGTTGCACCGATGGTGGGTGGCATGATCACGGCACCGTTGCTATCGATGTTCGTTGTGCCTGCCGTCTATTTGCTGCTACGACGACCGCGCCGCGATCGATCGACGACGCGGGTCTGCGAGAGCCCGCGAGTAGCGTGAGGGGGCGGTTGGGAAATTTTGGACGCTGCCGAGCGACACGCGCGCAGTGGTAAATTCACTATCAGGACCGCATTGGCGCAAACTACTTCGCCCTGCACTCAACACGCCACCGCTGGCACTACTATCCACACCTGACACGCGACGAAGCGCTGCTGAGAAAACACTGGGACTCTGCCGGCTCACTCGCGAGTTCAACGGGCAAACAGGGAAATGCGGCGGACCCATCGGCGCCCTGCACCTTCAGCTTCCATACCGCATTTGAAGATGCGGCTGCCCAAGTGATGCACCGGGTCGCCTGAGTATCGAAGCACGCTGTAGGGTGCTCTACGACTAAACAGGCATGGGCCTGGCCGTACGTGCATGTGCGCCCTGCCCGGCGCAGATCCTATTTTTTTGCAAGCAGCAGCGCTGAAATCTCAGCTTGCGGGACCGGTTTACTGAATAAATAACCTTGGCCATTGGCGCAACTCAGGCTCTTGAGTTCATGCTCTTGATCCGACGTTTCAATGCCCTCCGCCGTGACGGTGAGATCGAGCGACTTGGCCAGGGCGATAATCGAGCGCACGATGGCGTTATCCGGCCCGTCGCTGCGCAAACCCGTGACAAAGGCGCGATCGATTTTGAGCACGTCGATCGGCAGGCTCTTCAAATAAGCCAATGACGAGTAGCCGGTGCCGAAGTCATCGATCGCAATCTTTACCCCCAGACGCTTCAGGCGATGGAGGATCTCCACGGCTTTGTCAGTATCGATCATCATCATGCTCTCGGTGATCTCAAGCTTGAGACAGCGTGGTTCGATGTCGAATTCGCTCAGTGCTTGCTCAATGTCGTCGAATAACGTGGGATTTTGAAACTGGCGCGTCGACAGATTGATGCTCAAGCCGAGATCCCGCCCGGTGCTTGATGCCTGTTGCCAAAGGCTCAACTGACGGCAGCCCTCGCGTAAAACCCAGGCCCCAATTTCGATAATCAAACCGGATTCTTCGGCAATCGGTATAAATTTGCTCGGCCCGACGAGGCCATATTCTTCGTGATGCCAGCGCAGCAACGCTTCGAGTTCACACATCTGGCCACTTTCCAAATCAATGATGGGTTGGTAGTAGAGTTCAAGCTCGTTGCGCTCTATAGCCAGGCGCAGGTCGCCTTCCAGGCGCAAACGCTCGTTGGCAGAATCGTTCATGGCCTGATCAAATACCACGTGGCGACTCTTACCGTTGGCCTTGGCGTGGTACATCGCGATATCGGCATTTCGCAGCACGTCGCTGGCACGCATGCCTGGCACGCTATTAAATGCAATACCGATACTGGCCAGTGTCACGATGCTGTGGCCTTCAATGTCCTTGGGGGATTTGAGAGCGGTGATGATCCGCTCGGCGACTTCGTTGGCGGCCTCGATGGTTTCGCACGGGTCCAGCATGACGACAAATTCATCGCCGCCCAGGCGTGCCACCGTGTCGCTCAGGCGAATGGTGGTCAGCAAGCGTGCCGCCACTTCCTTAAGCAGGGTGTCGCCCGCACCATGCCCAAGGCTATCGTTGACGACCTTAAAGTTGTCGAGGTCAACAAAAATGGCGGCAACCTGATGCTGGTCACGCTGGGCGCGGGCCATGGCGTTTTCGAGCCGGTCGTGCAGCAGGGCGCGATTGGGGAGGCCGGTCAGTGCATCGTGGAATGCAATCTGCGTGAGTTGCTCTTCAAACGCCTTGCGTTCACTGATGTCGTGGCAGGTGGCGACAATGGCTTGTACCGCCGCGTCACCGAGCCGATTACTGAGGGTCAGTTCGCAGTGGCGAATGCAGCCATCCTGGTGCGCAAAACGCAGTTCGACCTTAACGCCGTCGTCTGCGTTTGCGGCGCACTTACCGAGCGCGCCGTGCACTAAGGATTCGTCGTCCGCAACCAGGAGCCCTGCAAGCCGACGGCCCGTAAGTTGTTCGGGTGAGCGTCCGCTAAGATCAGATATGGACGGGCTCGCAAACGAGATCACACCGGCCTCGTTAACCAGCAGAATGGCATCGTGGGCGTTCTGTACGAGGGAGCGAAAGCGTGCTTCGGCGGACTGAATCGTGGTTAGCATCTCACGCAGGCTGACACTCATGCGCACAAACGCGTGGCCAAGCTGATCGTGATCGGTACGCGGTGAGATGGTCTGACGCAGGTCGCCTTGGGCGATGGCGGTCGCGGCTTGGGTCATGTCGCGGTGGTAGCCGATCATTTCGTGCAAAGCCTCACCCATCGCCCCGATCTCATCGTGCGGCAGAGGTGGCACCTGATGGCCAACGTGACCTTGAGCAATGGAGCGCATCAGGCGTGTCATGATCTGGAGCGGGCCGACCAGGCGGCCGGCAAACCACAACATCATGACCAGCGCGAACAGCACAACCGGCGTCGCGCTGAAAAATGTGGTGCGCCGAAGATCGTCGCTGGGCTTGAATATCGAAGCCTGCGGTAGAGCGCTGGCAACAATCCATTCACCGTCATAAACCGGCTTGAAGATGACTTCCTGGAGCTGGCCCTGGTCGTCAACAAAAGTGCCGCTGCCCTGCCCAATTTGCATCATTCTCTGCGCGAGCTGCGCAAAAGAGGCGTTACCGTAATCGCTGGCGGCTTGGAATGCCGCTAGATGGGTATGCGCCGCTGTTGTGTGCGGTTCAGCATGCGACTTGAAGGCGGGTGGCGCGATCAGGATCTGCCCCGTGCGCGCGATCAGAAACGAGTAACTAGCGTCGCGGTTGTTGGCGTGGACCTTGTCTACAAACCATTGAAAGGGGATCTCAAAATGCAACATGCCGACCGGCGGGCCATCGCTCAGGCGAATGGGGGTGGCATGAGCGAGCGCCCATTCATTGGTGTCATCCGAGCGATAGGGCATGGTTGAACGGTAGATTTGACCGTCGCGTAGCTGCAATGCCGCAGCGAAAAACTCGTGCTCCGATTCGTTCGCAGAGAGCTCTGTGGCGATGGCTAACTGCCCATCCACCTCACGTGCCAGCTCAACGCCATTGGCACCTATGACGCAGGCTTCGTCGATGTCGAACATCGAATGCAGCGTTTTAAGGGTGTCGGTGACTTCCGCAAGTGCGTTCGCGCTGGGTTGCGAGGAGTCAGCCAGTGCTTGAAAGTAGCGTGTGTAGGCCGAATCTCTGCGCGTTAATTGCATGGCGCTGGTGGCGCGCTCAGCCAGGGTGTCCAACTCGGTGGCGACAGATTGATTTTTTTTGTCCAGATCGCTGTGCGCCTGCGCCAAGAACAGTAAAGCAGCGGTGCGCCACATCAGCGCGCCGACCGTCACAGCCGAGGCCACGGTGGCCAGTAATACCAGGAGTGCGAGCTTGGAACGTATCGACATCGCCCAGCGCGCCCGCGGCGGCGTGAGTTGCTCCGGCACCGCACTGGTCAGCGGGGTGTCATCATGAAGCAGGGCATTCTGAGTAAACATTAAGCCGGCCTTCGCGCCCAGGCGCTGGTGTTCAAATTAGCCGCGGCCCGTGGCCAGCAGTGGGTGGTTATGCCCAATCCGTTTTCGCCGGTGCATGGTTAACTCGCGCCGTGGGGCGGCGGATAAACTATCGACCCGCACTGCACTTTCCTGAAGATGTTTGATTTTTGCGGCCTTGTGCCCGCTGACAGGCTGGTCGCAAACAGCAGATAGCGGGGTCAGATGAACGTTTTTTCCCCTATTTCTTTTCGTTAACAGAGAGAGCGCAAAACGTTCATCTGACCCCAACGACCCTCACATACTTGTATCCCAACGGGTGTCCGGTGTTTATGATTTCTAACCACTGAGGCAACGGTGGCGCGCAAGTCCCGGCGTTGCCTGCTCCTCCGGCATCACACACAGGAGTCCTCGAACTATGCAGATGCCACAAGCTGCGGGTGGGCCACCACCCTGGATAGACCCGTCGCTGCAGCAGCACCTCAGCTGGCGCGACCAGGACGTTGTCATCGCGGTACCGCCCAAGAGCGGCACGACCTGGACCATGAATATCGTCCACCAGCTCATGGTCGGCGGCGACGCGGCCTTCGCCGACATCTACGCCGAAGTGCCTTGGATCGAATTTGTCACCCGCCCAGGTATGCCACGCGCCGAACTCGAGGCGCGGCTGGCCGCGATGCCGGTCGACCGCCCGCGTGCATTTAAGACCCACGGCTGGCCACCGCAGTTGCCCTACTTCGCGCCGGGCAGTGGGCCGCGGCTACGCTACGTGCTCGTAATGCGCAATCCCGAAGAGGCGCTGGTGTCGATGAAGCCGTTTCTCGAGCAACACAGCGATGCACTGCTCGAGGCCTGGCAGGTGCCACGCGCCGCCATCACCTTTGCCGACTTCGCCACCTACTACGCCGGCATGGGTCGGCACGGTATCGCACCGCGCCTGTTCGGCTTTCTCGCCGCGTGCATCGGCTCGTACGGGCACACCGGCTTCACCGGCACCAGCATCTGGATCGATCCGGCTTCGAAGTCGTACGTCATCTTTCTATCGAGCCGCCTGCATCCTGATGGCATTGGCGATGTCGGCGTGTTGAGAAGCCGCATTGCGACGGTGGCCGCTGCGGCGCTTAGTGGCGGCATCGGGGCGGTCCTTCCTAATCCATCCCACCGGCCCAACCCGCCCAACCCGCCCCAACCCGTCCTCACCGGCATCGACGTGCTCGCCCGCGGCGGCTTCGCGCCGCTCAAGGGCAAGAAGGTCGGGCTCGTCACCAATCACACGGGCCGCTCGATCAGCGGTGCGTCCACCATCGACTTGATCCACGCCGCGCCGGGGGTGCAACTGGTGGCGCTCTTCAGCCCCGAGCACGGCATCCGCGGCGTACTCGATGCCGACGTGCCCTCGTCGCGAGACGACAAGACCGGGCTTCCCATCCACTCGTTGTACGGAGCGACGCGGCGGCCCACCGAGGCGATGCTGCAAGGCATCGACACCATGGTGATCGACCTGCAAGACGTGGGCGTTCGCTTTTACACCTACTACGCCACGATGGGTCTGGTCATGGAGGA
>JAYUQF010000649.1:0-6318 GCA_043756885.1 Pseudomonadota bacterium | reverse complement strand
AGGCCGATCTACAGGTTTATCAAGCCGCCGCTATGCGCAAGTTCTGCGAAGGCATGCTGGTGCACTTCCCCGATCATCGGCAGGCTTTGGACAGCATGTCGAAGGCTGGGTGACGGCCGTATAGCCGTCCTGTTGTGTAGGTCCGAATTCATTCGGACCTACACAACACGTTTAGTACTGGTCCTTGAACTCCGGCACCTTTTCGCCTGGAAACCACTTCTGCACGCCTTCGGCTTCGAACAATGTTTCCTGTGCGTCGACCTTCCAAGTCTCACCATCCTTGACGGTCTGATAGACCTCGAACTCGGTCGTACCTTGATTGTTGAACTTATCGCGCGACTTGAGGATGTTCGGCACACTGGCCTGCTTGGCGCAGCTCGCGTCGTCGTCGTTAGCTTGTGCCTTACGAATATCGATGTTGAGAATATTGACCTCACCACCTTCGTAGAACAGCTTCTGCTGTGCCGCCCAGTCTTCGCGGGATTTGCCATCGGTCATCTTGGCCGTTACAAATTCATAAGCCTTGTCAAAAGTGTGGGACTGCATTGCCAATAAATAACTATTCAGGGCGCCACGCGGTCCACTGTCATCGGCACATTCTGCAGCTAAGGCCGAAGCGCTCACCAACATGCCGGCCATTACCGATCCCGTAATTATTTTCATAGGTGTTTCTCCCCGTTAACTTGGCGCTTGCTCAAGCGCACCATAAGGTTCCTCGGCATCATTGTGAATGCCAGACGTTCTTCCACTGGCTGCGCAGCATTAGCCAGGCTGATTTCAAAATTGCGACAGAGCATCGCGAGCGCGGTGCGAATTTCAAGCAAGGCCAGATTTCGTCCCGGGCAAAAGCGCGGGCCGGTGCCGAAGGGTAAAAAGGCCGTCGTGTCGTGGGGACAGCCCCGCTCGGCGTCACTTTTGAGCCAACGATCGGGATCGAACGCACTGGCATTGCCAAAGCGCCGATCGTCAACGGCGATATGGCGGGTCAACATCATCACTATCGTGCCCTTGGGAATACGATAGCCATCCAGTTCAACGTCCTCGAGCGGTTCCATCGCAGTCAGTGGCGCTACCGGCTTCAGACGCATGGTTTCGTTATAAAAGGCTTCGATGAACGGCAATTGGCCCGTTTGTTCGATTTCGCCGGGCAACAGAGCTTCGCCCAGCACGGCGTCAACCTCGGCTTGGGCACGGGCGAATAAAGCGGGATATTCAATAAAAAAATTGACCGCCCAGGCGATGGTATTGGCGGTGGTGTCTTCACCTGCCAGTAATAAAGTACAGACGTTACCGAATATATCCGCATCGGACAGCTCTACACCCTGCGACTCTTTGGCGGCGATGATGGCCTCAAGAAAATTGGTCGGTGACTGAAAAAGACTGGGGTCGGCTTTCATGCGCTCGCGCACGTCGGCGATCATGCCGTTGACCTGAACATGGATGTCGGCGAGCGCACGATCCAAGGCACGGTCCTGTGGCAAACGCAAATGACGCCAATAGGGGAAGGGCGCATTGATCCGCCAGTTCAATATCGGGAAGACTTTATCGAGCTTCTGCTGAATAACCGGCCCGTCGGTCTCGATGGTATTCACGTCGAGACCAAACGCGAGCTGGGTGGTGACATCGACGGTGAAACGCATCAGATCCCGACACAGGTCGATGGTCGCACCGCTGGCTGCGGCCCGCTCCCAGCGCGCCAGCAGCCGTTGCGTGGTGACTTTAAGCTTCGGATAAAAGGGTTTCAGATGCGCCGTATTGAGTGCCATCGCGACCAGTTTGCGCTGGCGACGCCAGTTGTCCCCTTCTGACGAAAACAGGCCATTAAAACCCATCTCTTCGATAGCCTCGGCCAGGCGTTGGGTGCGGCGAAACGTTTCAGGGCGCTCACGGTGCATACGCTTGATGGATTCGGCGTCGCTAGACACTACTATCGACCGTGGCCCCAGTCGGATTTTGTACAGTGGACCGAACTCTTGTGCCCAGCCTTCCAGGCTCTTGTGAAAAGACTCAAAGTTGACCTGGAAAAAATTGCCAACAAGCGGCAGGCCTTGTGGCCCAGGCAATGCCGAGACGGGTCGCAATTGCGAAAGTATCGCCGCCATTTCGGTCTTCCTCATCGGGCCGCAACAATCGCGGCGAAGTTTGTGTTTTGCGTCCCCTGCTATCGTATTGCCCACTCGGGGAAATATCTATCGACGTAATTCCGCTGTGGCACGGCACAAATTCGATTTCATCAAGCGCTTTGCAACAAGCCGCCAAAGCGCCGGAAATACACCGCAGACGGTCCTGGCAAGGCGCCCTCGCCGTTCTGCAAGGCGTGGCTACAGAACTCGCTCGCCGCACCGTGCACACGCGCATAAAGCCTGGCGGTCAAAGCATGCGCCGCATGGCCTGGCCATCGTGCAGGTAACAAGGCCGGTGGCAGCTCCGAACTCTTCAAGAGAATGCGGCGGTATTCATGGATCAGCAGGGTGCGCAGGACAAAAGCATCGCAGGCTTGTGCTGTTGGCGGGTCGGCCAGCAGGGACTCAAAGGCACTAAAGCTGCGAATAAATTGCTCAAAGCGCGCGGCCAATTCGTCAAGTCGCCAGCTCACCCGCACCAGCTGTGCCAGTGGCGCGCCCAGACCTGGTGTGGCGCGCCATACGACCACCTGTTCTTCACAACCCAGTTCCCGCAGCACATCCTGAACCATGCCATTTGCCGCGTGTGGATGGGCCAGTAAACCGCCGCCCAGCGCGCCAAAACCCAGCCACCCAAGGCGCCGCCGCAGTTCATCACGCAGTCGGGCATCAAGTCCGGCGTTGTTAACCAACGTCCATTGCCCATCCCAAGCGACTGCCGCAGGCGCGTAGATCCGTTCGGCCGCGCGTGCGTATAACCGCTCACCCAATTCACTGAACCCGTAATAACTACGTCGCCCGCGTTGTGTCGACCGCAGCCAACCGTCGCGTCCGAGACGGAAAATCGCGGTGCGGATCTGGCGCGCATTCAAAGCGAAACGCTCCATGACCGCCACCAGCCCACCCAACCACACGCTATTGCCTTGTGTCGCGATGCTGTCGCCGAACACCGTCACCGCCAGTGAACCGGCCCGCGGCGCGAGCGTCAGCAGCAGCTCATGCAGGGCCGCTTCCAGCGTTAACCCTGGCTCGGGCTCGCGCTCCATCGCTCACACCGCCTGATCGAAATCGAGCAATACCTCGTCAGACACAGGATGGGCCTGACAGCTCAGCACATACCCGGCTGCAATTTCACTGTCTTCGAGCGCATGACGCACGTCCATTTCGACTTGGCCCTTGATCACCCGCGCTTTGCAGGTGCCACAGGCCCCGCCTTTACAGGCAAAAGGCAGATCAACACCGGCCTCTAGCGCCGCGTCGAGGATGTTTTCGCCGTCAGGCGAGAGTTCGAGCACTGTTTCGCGTCCGTCCGCTTTGACCGTCACGCGACTGACCTTGCCAGCAAAGCGTCGCGCGCGGGCATGATGGCGCTCGATAACAACTTGTGCATCGGCCGCCGACGCGCCGAACAATTCGAAATGAATACGCGCATCGTTCACACCGGCGCTGCGCAGGCCACGGGAAACCTCGGAAATCATGCCCTGCGGTCCGCACAGGAAAAATTCATCAACACCGGCCAGGTCGAGCAAGTTGCGGCACAGGGCCGCGCCTTTGCGGTTATCGATGCGTCCGTTAAGAATATCGACATCACGATTTTCACGGCTGAGCACATGTATCAGCTGGAAGCGCGCCATGTAACGGTTTTTGAGCTGCTCAAGTTCATGGCGGAACATGATGCTGGTTACCCGCTGATTGCCGTACAAAAGCGTAACGTGACTGTGCGGCTCGCGGGATAAAATGGATTTCACTATCGACAGCACCGGGGTAATGCCGCTGCCGGCGGCAATACACAGATAGTTCTTGTCATTGTGTGCGGCCAGCGTCGTATTGAAGCGCCCTTCCGGCGGTTTGACCTCGAGCACATCGCCGGCCTTCAGTTCGTCATTGGCAAAGCTTGAGAAGCGTCCACCTTCGATGTGTTTAATCGCGATGCGCACACAGCCCTCATCAACACCGCTACAGATTGAATACGAGCGCCGCACGTCTTCGCCGCCGATGGTATGGCGCAAGGTCAGATACTGGCCTTGCACAAAACCGAAGGTCGCGCGCAAAGCTGGCGGTATATCAAAGCGGACACATACCGCGTCGTCGGTCTCGCGCTCAAGCCCGGCGACCGTCAGGCGATGAAATCCGGCAGCAACCATGGGAGCCTCACAGACACTTAAAATAATCGAAGGGTTCGAGACAGCTGCGGCAGCGATACAAGGCTTTACACGCCGTCGATCCAAATTCGCTGATACGTTCGGTTTCTAGCGAAGCACAACGCGGACAGGGCACCTTGCGCCCAAGCAGCGCGCGCTTGTCGTGCGCGCCATGGGCCGGCGGCGCGATACCTACCGAACGCAGCTTGGCGTGGGCCGCCGCACTCATCTGGTCAGTACTCCAGGCCGGTGCCAGCTCGGTCTCAATACGCACCTCGCCATAACCAGCTGCTGCAAGTGCCGCACGAATGTCCTGGTCAATAGCGTGCATCGCCGGACAACCGCTGTAAGTTGGCGTGATGACCACCGTTACACACCCCGCTGCAATACGCACATCGCGTAACACCCCCAGATCAGCAATGGTCAGGATCGGGATCTCCGGATCACAAACCGCATCGAGCACGGCGCGCACGGCCTGCACCGACGGCGCCAGCGTGTCGGGTGAGGCACTCGCAACTACCATTTGAGCCCGGGATATGCGCGCTGCATAAATTGCAGCTCGGCGAGTAAATGGCCCATATGCTCGGTATGCAGGCCAGCACGACCGCCACCTGCCTGCCAGTCATCACGCGGCTGTTGCAGCGTCGCTTGTTTGAGTTGATTGGCGACTGTCTCAGACCAGGCAGGCGCGAGCTGGGCGGGATCAACACCGATGCCCTGTGCCGCCATCGCCTGATCAATTCCATCGCCGGCAAACAGCTCGCCGGTGTAGGCCCACAGTTCATCCAGCGCGAGCTGGCAGCGGCTATGGCTTTGTTGCGTGCCGTCACCTAAACGCACCACCCAGTCACCACTACGGCGCACGTGATAGGCCGTTTCTTTGACCGCCTTGGCCGCGATGGCGGCGAGTGTTGGATCGCTTGAAGTGCCTAACGCCAGAAACAGCTGATGATGGTAAACGTCGACGAGATATTGGCGCAGCAGGGTGAACGCATAGTCGCCGTTAGGCAGCTCGCAGATCAGAAAATTGCCAAACTGACGCTCATCGCGACCGTAGGCCAAGGCATCTTCATCGCGATCTGAACCTTCGAGCTGAGCAGCATGGGTATACAACATGCGCGCCCGTCCGATCAGGTCGAGCGCGGTGTTGGCCATGGCGATGTCCTCTTCCAGGAAAGGACTATGGCCGCACCACGCAGACAAACGCTGGCCGAGGATCAGCGCGTTGTCGCCCAGGCGTTGCACGTATTCAAAATGCGCGCTGCTCATAGCTTCAACTCGTCCGGCACGTCATAAAAAGTGGGGTGGCGATAAATCTTGTCCGCAGCCGGATCGAAAAACGCCGCGTCGTCTTCGAACTGGCTGGCGTGAATATCGCTCGATCGAACCACCCAGATGCTGACACCTTCCTGACGACGGGTGTAGGTATCACGTGCAGCCTGCATGGCTTGCGTAGCGTCTGCGGCGTGCAGACTGCCAATGTGTTTGTGATCCAGACCGCGCCGGCTGCGAATGAAAATTTCCCACAGTGGGAGATGTTTACTGCCCATGATGTGCTGGCCTGCGACTCACGCCGCGACGCCAGTGGCGCGCGCAGCTTGTTTGTCGGCGTAGGCGAGCATCGCCTCACGTACCCATTCGCCATCGGCGTGAGCGGCGCGGCGCGCGGCCAGACGTTCGCGATTGCACGGCCCGTGACCTGCCACTACGCGGTTGAATTCGTGCCAGTCGATAGCACCAAAATCATAGTGGCCACGCGATGCGTTGAAATTGAGTTCCGCATCGGGGATCTGCAGCCCGATATGCTTGGCCTGCTCGGCGGTCTGGTCAACAAACTTCTGGCGCAGCTCGTCGTTTGACTGGCGCTTGATTTTCCACAACATCGACTGCTGGCTGTGGGCTGATGCCGCATCATGGGGACCGAACATCATGAGACTTGGCCACCACCAGCGGTCGAGGGCGTCTTGGGCCATGGCTTTTTGCGCCGTCGATCCGGCCGCCAGGGTTTGCATGATTTCGAAACCTTGACGCTGATGAAAACTTTCTTCTTTACA
>JAYUQF010000648.1:0-2427 GCA_043756885.1 Pseudomonadota bacterium | reverse complement strand
CGACGGCCGTGACAAACCCACTCCAAGTCCGACAGGCTGTTAATGCATGCGACGGATCGTGGCGCGACTATTCTCCCTGTTGTGGACCTGCTTTGCGGTGCTGCTGATTGGCGGCGCCGCACTGGTTACGCTGGCGCGTATAGCCCTACCGCAGGTCAACACCCAACGCGCCATGGTCGAAGACCGGCTGACATCGATGGTCGGACGTCCGGTCAGGATCGGCGCCATCAACGCAAACTGGAACGGTTGGGCACCGCGTCTATCGTTTGAACGCCTGGTCATTCTCGATCAACAAAACAAGGCCGAGCTGATCCACTTCGAACGCGCCGACATCGACATTGCGCTACTCGATTCCATCACCCGACGGCAACTAAAACCAACCCGACTCCTGGTCAGCGGCGTGGCGATGAATCTGATCCGCGACCAAAACGGCAAGTTCTCAGTGGTAGGCATGCCCCCCCCGCGCTCGCCAGTGATGCGCTGGCTGTTCGAGCAGGACAATCTGGTGGTGCGCGAGGCCGACCTGACGGTCAACGATGAACGCGCGCAGGCCAGCTACGCGCTGTCCGGTCTGATGCTGACCATCCACAGTCGCGGCGCAGTGAAGACCATCACCGCCTACGTCGATCTGCCCGCTATGATCGGTCGTCACGCGACATTCGAGATGCGTAGTCGTGGCAATCCGCTCGATCCCCAGTGGGAAGGCAATATCGACGCGCGCCTGGATGGCATCAATAGCGGCTACCTGCTGCGTCAAGCCGATTGGCGCGGTCCGCTGCCCGCTGACGTGCCGGTAAATCTGGTCGCCTGGTCGCAGTGGCGTGACGGCCGTTTGCGCTACAGTGATTTCGAAGTCACGGTGGAACACTCACGTAGCGATGCCAGCACCGTGCTGGAAGCGCGTGGCCAACTTTTACAACGCGATGACAGTTGGCGTCTGGCACTGGCTGATATCGCGCTGCCCGGTGTGGTGGGTGCCAAAGGCAACGGACGTCTGACGGCCGAGTGGCGCCATAAGCCCGGCGAAGAACCACGCGTGGCACTGCGGGCTGCTTCACTTCCGCTTCAATCCCTCACGGCACTAATGAAACGCATGGGCGCACGAGGTCCATTGAGCGACGCCCTCGGTCATGCACAACTGCAAGGCCGAGTGGCACGTCTCGACGCTTTATGGGCGCCCCGCGCGGGCGCACCCGAGCCGCGTTTTTTTGTCGCGGCACGGGTAACCGGTCTCGCGGCCCGCCATATCAAGCGCCCGCTGGCGCTCGAAGGTTTGTCGTTCGAACTGAAGGCCAACCGTGGTGGTGGGCATGTGAGCTTCGATGACGCAACTTTCAAATTGACGGACAACGAGTACCTGCTCGAGGTTTTGGACGTTGCGGCAGTTAAGGGCGCGCTGTCCTGGCGTCAGCGTGGCAACGATCCGCTGCTGGTGCGCGCGCACTCACTGCAGGCGCAGGTTGCCGGCAATGACATTGCCGTGCAGGGCAGCCTGCTCCGCACCGATCAAAACACGCCGGTGCTGGACATCGAAGCCCATTTTTCCAGTGCCGATGTCACGCGCATTAAGACCCTGTTACCGGCCCGCCTGTTGCCGGTTCATGGCGAACAATGGTTGCGGCAGGTGCTTGAAAGCGGCCGTATCGAGAGCGGCCATGTTGTTTTACAGGGTCCACTCAACCGTTTTCCCTACCGCGACAAGAGCGGCAAATTCAGCGTCGATTTTTCATTGCGCGAGGCCGGCCTGCACTATGCCCGCTTATGGCCACATGCGCAGCAGGTGGACGGTGAGTTGGCGATACGTGACACACGACTGCAGTTTGATGTTAAACGCGGCACCATCAGCGGTGCAGATATCAGGGGCACCACTATCGTGTTACCGGATCTCAGCGTTCGCGAGCGCATGGTCCATGTCAAAGGTGTGGCGCGCGGCCCGGCCGCCAGCGTTATCAACTTGGTGACCAACAGTCCCTTGCAAAACGGCCGCGCCGGGCGCCTGAAAAATTTCGAGATCACCGGCAACGTCGAAATCCCGCTGGACATGCACCTCGCGCTCTATCTGGGTGGACCGAACAAGGTGGACGGTGAGGCGCGTTTCGCCGGCAATCGTTTTACCGAACTCGAACAACGCCTGGTCCTGGACGACGTGACCGGCAGCGTCGTTTTTTCGAATCGCGAGTGGCATGGCGCCGATCTGCGTGCGGTATTCGACGGTACGCCGGTCGATCTCGTTATTAATGGCGCCTTGCAAGATGCCAACTACGACAATGAGTTCCAGATGAAGGGCGTCTCGCCGGCAGCGGGCTTGCTGCGCTACCTGCAAAGATATGCACCCCCTGTGCATGCCTGGCTGGAAACGAACCAGCGCCTGGACGCCCTGACCGGGAGCGCGCCTTGGCAAATAGCCCTGCGCGTACCCAGTGCGGC
>JAYUQF010000647.1:0-6352 GCA_043756885.1 Pseudomonadota bacterium | reverse complement strand
CGGCTGCGGTACGGGATCCGGCCGTCGCCGATTTACTCGAATCCTGTAAGCGCCAATCGACCTCCGAAGCCATCATGGAGACCATGGAGAAGCGTGGTCTGGCGCTGGGTATCACAGTCGATCATCCCCTGACTGGCGCGCCGCTCCCGGTGTGGGTCGCCAACTTTGTTCTGATGGGCTATGGCACGGGCGCCGTGATGTGTGTGCCGGCCCATGATCAGCGTGACTACGAATTTGCCCAGCGCCATAGCCTGCCCATACGCCAAGTGGTGCGTCCTGCCGATGGCAGCGCGGTAGACCTGTCGCGCGAGGCTTATAGCGAAACCGGTGTGCTGGTAAACAGCGGCGAATACGACGGCCTGGATTTTGCGCAGGCTTTTGCGGCCATTGCCTCGTGTTTGGAAGCCCAGGGCCGCGCCGAGCGCCGCACCCAATACCGGCTGCGTGATTGGCTGGTTTCACGCCAGCGTTATTGGGGCTGCCCGATCCCGGTGCTGTATGACGAAAACGGCACGGTTGTGCCAGAAGCGGCTGAGCGTCTGCCGGTGGTATTGCCCGAAGAGATTAACTGGGAAGGGGTCACCTCGCCATTGCGCTCCATGCCGTCCTTCCTGCAGGCAAGCCTGCCCGATGGTCGGCCCGCGCGCCGCGAAACCGATACCTTCGACACCTTTTTCGAATCATCCTGGTATTTCACCCGCTTTACCTGTGCCGACAGCACAACGGGGATGGTCGATGAACGGGCCGATTACTGGATGCCCGTCGATATCTACATCGGCGGCATTGAACACGCGGTCTTGCACTTGCTCTATGCGCGGTTCTTTCATAAGGCCATGCGCGATGCCGGCCTGGTCAAATCCGATGAGCCCTTCAAGCGTCTGCTGACCCAGGGCATGGTGTGCAAAGAAACTTATTTCCGCGCGGGCACCAACGGCCGTAAACAGTACTTCAACCCTGAACAGGTCGAAGTGGTGCTGGATGGCAAAGGTCGCGCGATAGCGGCGCGCGCCAAGTCCGACGACGAGCCAGTCACCATCGGCCCGGTTGAGAAAATGTCGAAGTCGAAAAATAACGGCGTCGACCCGCAGACCCTTATCACGCGTTACGGCGCGGATACGGTGCGTTTATACACCATGTTTGCCGCGCCGCCTGACCAGTCCTTGGAATGGTCCGATTCGGCAGTAGAAGGACAGTTTCGTTTTCTGAAATCCCTGTGGCGGCAAGTCACTGAACACGCCGCCAAAGCGGCGCCGGAAGCTGCTGGCGGCATGGATGAGGAACTTAAAACGCTGCGTCGCCATATTCACGAGACCATCGTCAAGGTGAGCGACGACATCAGCCGACGTTACAAATTTAATACCGCCATCGCCGCTGTGATGGAACTGCTCAATCATTTGTCCCGCATGAATAGCCCAACCGCCGCCGCTCATGCGGTGCGTCAGGAAGGCCTCGACACGGTGGTGCTGTTGCTCGCGCCGATCGTGCCGCATATCACGGCGGTACTTTGGCAGGTGCTCGGTCACAGCGACGCTCTGAGCGTTGCGGCCTGGCCCAAAGCCGACGCGCAAGCGCTGACACGCGATGAAGTTGACATGGTGGTGCAGGTTAATGGCCGCAAGCGCGCCGTGGTGCGTGTATCCGCGCAGGCCGATAAATCCGCCTGCGAGGCAACCGCCTTAGCCGACGACAATGTGCAACGGTTTGTCACCGGCAAACAAGTGCGCAAGATCATCGTTGTGCCGGGTAAGTTGGTGAACGTGGTGGTAGCGCAATAGCGGGCATGAGGCCTCGCACTCACCTCGCGCTGTTAACACTGCTCGTGGGCACCGTGCTGTGCGGCTGTAGCGGCTGGTATCTGCGTGGCTCCAACCCGGCCAGTACGCATAATTTTCGCAAAGTTTTTCTGAAGGACAACGACGCCGCACAGGTCGCCTTGGCGGTCCGCCGCGAACTCTACAACCGTGGCCTGCGGGTGGTGGGCAAACGTAACGTGGCTGATCTGGTCATCGAGATCGAAGATGAACGTTTCGAACGGCGCATCCTGTCGGTTGACCCTGGCACCGGCAAAGTGCGCGAGATCGAGCTGGGTCTGCTGGCGCACTTTACGGTGCGTTCCGGCGATGGTCGGCTGTTAGTCCCCCGTGAACCACTAACCTTCCAGCTCGACTACGTATTTGACGAAGGCTCATTGCTCGGCACCGTCGAGCAGGACAACACCGTGCAGCAGGATCTGGCCGAAACCGCCGCTACCTCGCTGATCTTTCGTCTCGAATCCATAGAACTGCCGCCGCGCGAGACCCAGCCGGCAGCCACCGTGAAGGAGGGCTGAGCAGCGGTGTTATTAAGTGTCGAGCGTTTCCACGAGCGCTTGCGCGCGCAGCCGCTGGGTATGATTTATTTTTTTCATGGCGACGAACCTCTACAATTGCTCGAATGTGCTGACGCCGTGCGTAAGCGCGCGTTTGAAGAAGGTGTAGAAGAGCGCTGCGTATTCGACGCCGAAACCGGTATCGACTGGCAGGCGCTGTCCGACGAAGGTAATGCACTGTCGCTGTTTGCTGTGCGTCGCTTGTTCGAGATCCGGCTGGGCGAACGTAAACCCGATAAGGCCGGTGCCGAGATCCTCGAACGGCTGGCGGGCCGCACCCAGGCGGATGACGTCGTGGTCGTCAGCGCCGGCAAACCCGATCCCGCCATGAAAAAAGCCAAATGGTTCACCGCGTTGGAAAGCCAAGCGGTCTGTGTTGTGAGCCGCGATCTGCGTGGTGCCGCCCTGCCGGAGTGGCTGGCTCGTCGCGCCGCGCGCTTTGGCAAACGTTTAACGCCGGCCGCCGCTGATCTCATCGCTGATCGGGTTGAAGGTAATATGCTGGCGGCTGCTCAGGAAGTGGAAAAACTCTGTCTGCTGGTTGACGGCGCACTGATTAGCGAAGACGACGTGGTCGAGGCGGTACGCGATAGTGCACGCTATGACGTTTTTCAGCTTGCCGACGCCGTGGTCGGCGCTGATCTGCCCCGCGCCTTGCGCATCATCCGTGGCCTGCGAGAAGAAGGTACCGAGCCATTGCTGCTGAACTGGGCACTTGGACGTGAATTGCGCCAGCTGGCCGGTATCTCGGCCTTGGCCGGGCGCGGTACCTCGGTTGACGCCGCGCTCGAACAATATCGTGTGTGGAGCAACCGCCGACCGGCGGTCAAACGTCTACTGGCGCGGCTCAGCACAGATGACCTGCTCGCATTGTTGGCGTACGCTAATTTCATCGATACCGTGGTCAAGGGCGCGCAGACTGGAGAACCCTGGGACGAAATCGAAATCCTGACGATGAAGATGGGTGGCGCACGCGGCGTGAATGGTCTTCTGCGCAAACTCTAGGACAGCACGATGGCCGAGGTAATCAGACAAATCGACACGACGAACGACGTGACGGCCTATGTCGAGGGTCTTGCTCGCGCCGCACGTGAGGCCAGTCGTGCCATGGCGCGTGCCACCAGCGCGCAGAAAAATGCCGCGCTGCTTGCCATCGCAGCACAACTGCGCGAACGCAGTGATGACATCCTGGCGGCGAACCGCGCCGATCGCGACGCCGCGTCAGGCATTGATGGGGCGTTGCTGGAACGCCTGGCCTTGACCCCGGCGCGAGTCGAGGCCATGGCCGCCGGTGTTGCCGAAGTTGCCGCGTTGGCTGACCCCATAGGCGGCATCACCGATCTCGATTTCCGTCCAAGCGGCATTCAGGTTGGGCGTATGCGGGTGCCGCTGGGTGTGGTCGGCATCATTTACGAAGCGCGGCCGAATGTGACGGCTGACGCTGCCGCGCTGTGTCTTAAATCCGGCAATGCCGCAATTCTGCGCGGCGGCGCGGAAGCGCTGCGCTCAAATCAGCTGATCGCGCACTGTGTGCACGCGGGGCTTGAGCTCGCCGGCCTGCCGGCGACCGCGGTGCAGGTTATCAATACCACCGATCGCGCGGCGGTCGGCGCCCTGCTGGCCCAGAATCGTTACGTTGATGTCATCGTGCCACGTGGTGGTAAGAGCCTCATCGAGCGGGTCAGCCGCGAAGCGCGTATGCCGGTCATCAAACATCTCGACGGTGTGTGCCACGTGTTTTTTGACGACAGCGCCGAAGCGAGCAAAGCGCTGGCCATCGCCGTTAACGCTAAAACCCAGCGTTATGGCGTGTGCAACACCATGGAAACTTTGCTGGCGACCCCGGCGGCGGCACAGCGTTTGTATCCGCAAGTGCTGCAAGCGCTGCACGAGGCGGGTGTTGAACTGCGTGGCTGCGAGCGCACCCGCGCATTGCATGAACAAGTGGTAATGGCCAGTGAAGACGACTGGTACGCGGAATATCTGGCGCCGATCCTGGCAGTGCGTGTTGTTGACGATTTTGACGCGGCGCTCGAGCACATCATGCGCTACGGTTCCCAGCACACCGATGCCATCGTCACCGAGAACTTCGTCAACGCGCGACGCTTTCTCGCGGAAGTTGATTCGAGCTCGGTGATGGTTAACGCCTCGACGCGTTTTGCCGATGGCTTTGAATACGGACTCGGTGCCGAGATCGGCATCAGCACCGACAAGTTCCATGCGCGCGGCCCGGTTGGTCTGGTGGGCCTGACTTCGCAAAAATGGATCGTGTTAGGAGACGGTCATATTCGTTCGTGAAGCTTGTCTGGGCGGCTGTGCGTCATGAGCGCGGCTGCGCGCGCGCCGTCCAGCGGGCGACCCATCGGTTTGATGGGTGGCACGTTTGATCCGCTGCATAACGGCCATTTGCGCGTGGCCATCGAGGCCTACGAAAGATTGTCGCTGGACCACGTGCGGCTGATCCCGTTACACGAACCCAATCATCGTGCCGGCCCGGTAGCCGCCCCGGCCTTGCGTCTGGCCATGCTGCGCGCCGCGCTGCGTCCACCGCTGGAACTCGACAGCAGCGAAATCGAGCGCGGCGGTGTCAGTTACACCGTCGATACCCTGCTTGCTGTGCGCGAGCGTTGGCCAACACGTTCCTTGTGTCTGCTGATTGGGCGCGACGCCTATCACGGATTGCCACGCTGGCATCGCGCCGGCGAACTGCTATCACTGGCTCACATCGTGGTCGCGTCACGTCCCACCAGCGAAGCGCGCCACGACCCCGCGCTTGACGAACTGGTTGCGAATGCGCAGGCTGAGCGGGTGGAAGAACTCCATGAAAAACGCGCCGGTCGGGTGTTTTTTCTCGATATCCCCCTGCTTCCGATTGCCTCCAGCGAACTGCGCGCGCGTTGCACTGCAGGCCGCAACATCCGGCACCTGGTGCCGGAATCCGTTGACGACTTCATTACCCAACATTCTCTATACCGCCCATGAGCAAAAAAGAAGACAAGGCCCTGGCTGATCTGGCGAAACGCATGGAAGCGGCGCTGGACGATGGCAAGGCGGTCGATATCCGTGTGCTTGATGTGCGTAAGCTGACGGTCATCACCGATTACATGATCATCGCGTCCGGTCGCTCCTCGCGACAGGTGCGCGCCCTGGCCAATCGCACCATGGATGTGGCCCGGGAATCGGGTGTGCCCATCATTGGCAGTGAAGGCGAACGGGAGAGCGAGTGGATATTGATCGATCTCGGCGGTGTTGTGGTGCATGTCATGCAGGTCGAGACACGTGCGTTTTATCAGCTCGAAAAACTCTGGGAGCAGCGTGCGCCGGTTGAGATTCAAGCAGGCTAGTCACGCCACCTCGACGTGGTCGTAGACGTGCTGTGTGTATGCCGCCGTCCGCCAAGCTGGGTAACGGAGGTCTGCGCCGACTACGCTAAACGTTTGTCGCGCAGCGATGAGTTGCGCTTCCGCTATTTGAATCCCGGCCCTGACGGCGTTGCTAGCCTCGTGCGGCGGCGCGACGAAAGCACCCGTATCAAAAAGGCGCTTAAGGCTGGCAGTTATGTGGTAACGCTCGATGAAGGTGGTGATGAACTCAGCAGTGTCGAGCTTGCAACACGCTTCGCAGCTTGGCGGGAACGTCATGCCCATCTGAGTCTGGTGATAGGCGGCGCCGATGGTTTTGATCCTGGCGTGCTGGCTGCAGCCAATGAATGCTGGTCCTTGTCGCGCCTTACCCTGCCCCATTTATTGGTGCAGGTGGTGGTGGCCGAACAGCTCTATCGTGCAGCGAGCATTCTCGCCGGCCATCCTTACCATCGCCCATGATTGAGCCAGCCCATTTGTTGCATCTTGCCTCACGCTCACCGCGCCGTGCGCAGTTGTTGCGTCTGCTCGGCGTGGACTTTGTACTGGTCGACGTCGATGTTGACGAGAGCCAGCGCGTTGGCGAGGCGCCGGCCGATTATGTGCGGCGCGTAGCGCTGGA
>JAYUQF010000646.1:0-2434 GCA_043756885.1 Pseudomonadota bacterium | reverse complement strand
GTGACTAGCAGGAGTCGGACAATTCACGGTGCCGGTTTTCGTGTGACGCGTGATTGGTCACAATTGAGAACAAACCTTGCCACTAACGCCGCGCCATCATGCACGACCAACCTTCACTGATCGTTACGGTCGCCGCCAGCCTGGGGCTGGCGCTGGTGTTGGGTTTTGTCGCGGCGCGCCTGCGTCTACCGGTGCTGGTCGGTTATATGGTGGCCGGCATCCTGCTCGGGCCGGCCTCGCCGGGATTTGTCGCCAACCTTGAACTATCACGAGAATTGGCCGAGATCGGCGTCATTCTGTTGATGTTTGGTGTCGGTCTGCATTTTTCCTTGGAAGAGCTGCTCGCTGTACGCGGTATCGCCTTGCCCGGCGCGTTGCTGGAAATGCTTTTGATCTCAAGCCTGGGCACCGGCGCAGCGTCTTTATGGGGCTGGTCGCTTGGCGCCAGTGTTGTGTTTGGTCTGTGTTTGTCGGTAGCGAGTACGGTGGTGCTGGTGCGCTCCCTGGAACGTGCTGGTTTGCTGGAGTCGATTACGGGCCGCATCGCCATCGGCTGGTTGGTGGTCGAAGATCTGGTGATGGTGCTGGTATTGGTCTTGCTGCCACCGCTGGCGGGCCTGCTCGGCGGTGACAGTGGCATACCTGCGACTCATGCGCTGGTCACCACGCTGCTGGTGACCTTGCTCAAAGTGGCTGCTTTTGTGGTTTTGATGATCGTGGTGGGCAAACGCCTGTTCCCTAAACTGTTATGGGCGGTTGCCCATACGGGTTCGCGCGAGCTGTTCACGCTGTGTGTTGTGGCCGGCGCGATTGGCATCGCCTACGTCTCATCGGCGCTGTTTGGTGTATCCCTGGCCTTGGGCGCGTTTTTCGCGGGCATCGTGATGAGCGAATCGAGCCTGAGCTACCGCGCAGCGCAGGAGTCTCTGCCTTTGCGCGATGCGTTTTCGGTTTTGTTTTTTGTTTCGGTCGGTATGCTGTTCGACCCGCAGATAGTCGTGAACGAACCCTTGGGCGTATTGGCCGTGGTGGGCGTGGTGGTGGTAGGCAAGCCGCTGGTCGCTTTCACCTTGGTCATGTTGTTGCGTTATCCGCTGAACACGGCGCTGTCGGTGGCAGTAGGGCTGGCGCAGATCGGTGAATTTTCTTTCATTCTTGCCGGGCTGGGGGTGAGTTTGATGTTATTGCCGCAGGACGGACTGAATCTGATCCTGGCCGGCTCCTTGATATCGATCGCCGTGAATCCTTTGCTGTCTTATGCCGCCGAGCCGTTGCAGCGCTGGATCCGCGGGCGCTCGCGGCTGGCGCGGTTCCTGGAACGCCCGGCCGATCCGCTCGCCATACTGCCGACGAGTTTCACCTCGGAAGAACTTACGAACCATGTTGTCTTGGTGGGTTACGGCCGCGTTGGGCGGCGTATCGGTCGCGCTCTGCAACAGCGTGGTATGCGCTACGTGGTGGTGGAATCGAGCCGTGATCTGGTGGAAAGTTTGCGCGCGAGTGGTCTGCCGGCGGTCACCGGCGATGCCGCCGAAGCGGAAGTGTTGATCCAGGCCCATATCGCCCGCGCCGCGATTCTGATTGTGGCCATGCCCGATGCTGCACGCAGCAGTCGTATGCTTGAGGTGGCGCGCATGTTGAATCCCGACATCCGCTCCATCGCGCGTGTGCACAGCGACGAAGAAGCGGAACTTCTGGAGCGTGAGCGTGTTGGTGGGGTGTTTTATGGCGAGCAGGAACTCGCCAATGCCATGATTCAAAATCTTGATCAGCAGCTCGGCAGCGCTCTGCCAGCCTGAGCTGGCGCGCGCTTAGGACCCTGGTCAATATTATCTCGTCAACACCGAGGGTGTTCGTGAGTGGTTGTGGCAAGGCGCGTTTCGCCGGCAATAGCGGGGCTATTGCCAAGAAATGCAACGCCGCCGCGGCCGCTCACGAACAGCCGAATGTAGAGATAGTTTTGACCAGGGTCCTTAAACCCTCAAGCGCTGCGACTGGGCGCGACGATGTCCGAGGCAATCAATTCCAGGTTACGGTCAATGTAGTCGTCCGGGCAGGCGGTGGATAGAAATACAAAGCGCGCGCCGGCATCAAGATATTCCTTGAGGCGGGCGCGACAATGATCGGGGTTACCGGCCAGGGTGTATTTATCGACCAGCTTGCTGAAGTCCTGGGAGTATTGCACCGAGAGTTTGTCGTTGGCCATTTTGAAACCGCTGGCCTGGTCTTCGTGGGCAGCGGTAAAAAGAAAAATTCCCGGTGTGAAGTGGCTCAAGTCCCGTTCGTGCTCCTCGCCAAATTGTTTGATCTTGGCGATGCTCTGCGCCAGTTGTTCGGGGGTGTACATGTAAGGTAACCAGCCATCGGCAAAACGCGCGGCGCGACGCATGGCAACGTCTTTGCGCCCAGACACCCAGATCGGCGGGCGTGGCTT
>JAYUQF010000645.1:0-6354 GCA_043756885.1 Pseudomonadota bacterium | reverse complement strand
TCTGCCGTGTTTAGACCGGGGGGGATTGGTCATCCCTGCGAACGCCACACGCGTGGCGCTCGCACAGTACTCTGCTTCAAGCGCGCCGCGCAAGTTTGTACGCGGCAATCGCGGGTGCTGCCGGTCTCGCCATTTTTTCAGTGCGATTTCGATTGCCGTTGGCGGCGTGAACACGCGAAAATATCGACCATTCACCATCTCGGCCCAGCACGCGCGTACGAATTTTTGCTTTTTTAACTCGTGCGGGACGTCGCTCAAGGTACAACAGTCATGAGGCTTTCGATCGTCGCTACGCTCTATTGCTCGGCGCCCTATATCAACGAATTCCACCGTCGTGCCACTGCCGTAGCCGACCAGTTGGTGGGTGAGGACTTCGAGATTGTACTAGTTAACGATGGTTCACCGGACAACAGTCTGGAACTGGCGGTTGCGCTCAGCGCGGCTGACCCCCACGTGGTGGTGGTCGACCTGTCGCGCAACTTCGGCCACCACAAGGCGATGATGACCGGCCTGGCAACGGCGCGTGGCGAGCGTGTATTCCTCATCGACAGCGATCTGGAGGAGGAGCCGGAATGGTTGTCGAGTTTCAGCCGCCAGCTTGAGGCCGATGACTGTGATGTTGTGTATGGCGTGCAGGCCAAACGTAAAGGCGGCATTTTTGAGCAGTTGTCGGGCGATTTGTTCTATCGTGCATTTCGCGTGCTGACCGGGATAGCGCAGCCAGACAATATCGTCACGGCGCGACTCATGACGCGCCGCTATGTTGATGCCTTGATCGCGCATCGCGAGCGCGAAATCAATATTGGTGGTTTGTGGATCGTGACCGGCTTCAAACAGAGGCAGCAGCAGATCGTGAAGCTGGCGGGCAGTCCCACTACGTATTCGGTCTCGCGCAAGATAAGCCATCTGGTCAACGCCGTAACTTCGTTCAGCAGTTCACCACTAGTGTTTACCTTCTATGCCGGATTGACGATCTCGGGATCGGCGCTCGCTTACATCGTGTACCTGATATTCAAATACATGTTCATTGCAACGCCGCCGACAGGCTACACATCAATCATTGTGTCGATCTGGCTCTTCTCGGGGCTCATCATCTTCTTCCTCGGCATTCAGGGCGTGTATATCGCCAAAGTATTTTCCGAGGTCAAGCAGCGACCGTATACGATCGTGCGTCGCATCTATCGTTACGAAGAAAAAGCGGACATGACAACGTGAGCAAGTCACAGGACGTCCCGCATCAATCCTACGGCATCCTCATGCAGAACAGTGCCATTTCCGCACCGGATCTGGCGGTTGAGAAAGTTCGGGCGGTAGGGTACGCGGTACTGGACGCCGGATATGATGAGAACCAATTGCAGGCTATCGCGCTGGCGTTCGAAGAAACCCGTGCACGCTACTTCGTCGCGTATGGCGAAGCGTGGTTACGTGCTGTCGACGAGCACAATACCGTACGCGCAGTCTTGCTCCATGGGGGCGCTGCGTTTCTCGAACTGGCCTTGAACCCCCGGCTGCTCGCTGCACTCGCGCTGCTGATTCCCGGCAAGTTTGTACTCAATCAACAGAACGGCATTATCAATCCGTCGTGTGAGACCTATAACCAGGCGGCCTGGCATCGCGACCTGCCCTATCAGCACTACGTCTCCAGTCGCCCTCTGGCCATCAACGCCCTGTTTTGCATCGACGAGTTCACGGCTGACAACGGCGCGACCTTCGTGTTGCCGGCCTCACACAAGAGCGAGGCGTTTCCATCGGACGACTATGTCCGCTCCAGTGCTGTGCAGGTCGTCGCGCCAGCAGGTTCTTTCATCCTGTTGGACTGCATGCTGTTCCATGCAGGCGGCTTCAATCGCACCGCGCAGCCACGTCGGGCCGTCAATCACGTTTACAACATTCCGTACTTCAAACAGCAGATAAACATTCCGCGCAACCTGCCCGCGCAGACACTCAGCAGCGAAGCGCGCAGTGTCCTGGGGTACGACTATCAGGAACCTGAGTCCATAGAGGCTTATCTTGCCTCGCGTACCGGCAGGACCACCTGATGGGCGCGCTCGTCACGCGGCCCGGGTGTTGTGCCTGATGGCTGTCCTGCCGCCAGGGACGCTGCTGCAACTCATGTATCTGCGTGAACGGTTGCTCACGCTCGCGCCCGGGCGCTTCATCGAGGTGGGGCCCGGCAGTGGCGAAATCACTGGTTTATTGCTCGATCTAGGCTGGCGTGGCGTCGCATACGAGTTGGACGCGGAGACTGTTAACGCCCTCGCAACTCGTTTTGCAGAGCACATCTGCGCAGGACGCCTGCGTCTGGTGAACGACGATTTCCTGAGCGATACCGAGCAAGATGCGGCACAGCTGGTGATCTCGAGCATGGTCATGGAGCATCTCGACGATGCCCAGCAGGCGTCGTTCATGGCACGTGCCGCTGCGCATCTGTGCGCCGATGGCGTGATGATCGCGCTGGTGCCAGCCTCGCCTGAGGACTGGGGTGTGGAAGACGATATCGCCGGTCATTGGCGGCGCTATACGCGTGCGGCAATTGGCCAACTTATGGACGAGCATAACTGGCGACTGCGTCATATCGTCGGACTGACATACCCAATCTCGAATTTTCTTCTGCCGTTGTCGAATTTTCTTGTGCGACGTAGCGAAGCGCAGAAGGTGGCGTTGAGTGCGGCGGAACGTACCAAACTTTCGGGCCGCCGCAAGGTGCGCTATAAGACTCATTTCCCGATGTTGCTCGGCCTCCTGCTGAACAAGGTCACCATGTACCCCTTGTATCGAATACAGAAGGTCAGCACGAATGCCAAGCGCGCCTTGGTGCTGTTTGTAGAGGCGCAACCGCCGCCAACGCTTCGCGAACCATGAGCGATACAGACCATTCACCACTACTGACTTCTGTGGCCGGATACTACTCGGCGAAGCTGGCCGAGCACGGTCAGAATCCTCGCGGGGTCGATTGGAATGGCGAGCGCAGTCAGTTCGTGCGCTTCGCGCAGGTGTGTCGCATCATCGATCAGTCAGCAAATTTCACTTTGAATGACCTGGGCTGCGGCTATGGCGCGTTGCTTGATTTTCTCGGTGAGCGTTACTCGGACTTCAGCTACCTTGGTGTGGATATTTCGGCGGACATGATCACTGCTGCCGGCTTGCGTTACGCACAGCGTAGCAATGCACGTTTCGTGCATGCCTCACGACCAGGAGAAGTGGCCGACTATAGCGTGGCAAGCGGCATTTTCAATGTGCGTGTTGGCTGCAGCGATGAGCAGTGGCATAGTTACGTCGTAAGCACCTTGCAGGATCTTGATCAGGCGAGCCGCCGCGGCTTCGCGTTCAATTGCCTGACCTCATACTCCGATGCGGAAAAAATGCGCCCCGAACTTTACTACGCCAATCCAGGCAAGATTTTTGATCTGTGCAAGCGTCTATATTCGCGTGATGTCGCGCTGCTGCACGATTACGGCTTGTACGAATTCACGATTCTGGTAAGGAAAGCGCTGTGAAACGGCGTCTGGTGGTGTTCGGATCTGGTGATATCGCCGAACTCGCGCATTTCTATTTTAGTACTGATTCCGACTACCAAGTCGCGGCGTTCACGGTCGATGCTGAATACCTGACGACCGATTCATTCTGTGACCTTCCGGTAGTGCCCTTTGAGGATGTCACGCGGCGCTATCCGCCCACGGATTTCGATTTTTTCGTTGCCCTGAGTTATTCGAAATTGAACGCGGTGCGCAAGGAGAAATATCTGGCTGCCAAAGCTCTTGGCTATCGACTGGCGAGCTACGTAAGCTCTCACGCGACGGTGCTCAATCAAGGACGGATTGGCGACAATTGTTTTATCTTCGAGGACAATACCGTGCAGCCCTTCGTGACCATTGGCTGCAATGTCACGTTATGGAGTGGCAATCACATAGGCCATCATTCGACCATTGGCGATCACAGTTTTGTGTCCTCTCATGTGGTGGTTTCGGGCGGCGTAACCGTCGGCGAACAGTGCTTTCTCGGCGTCAATTCGACATTGCGTGACCACATCACGGTCGGTGATCGCTGTGTGGTCGGCGCAGGTGTTTTGCTGTTGAGAAGCGCGGAAGCGGATGGCCTGTATATTGGAACCCCCACCGAACGCGCAGCGATTGCAAGTTCGCAGCTGAAAAAAGTCTGAGTGTGGCCATAGTGCGCTGGCGCAAGCATGGCCAGGTCTACGCAGCTCCCCGATTGCACGAGAAGCTGATTTCGCACGCTGCCAATCCTCTCGCGGTTTTGCTGAGCGGTGATCTCTATCGCGTATTCTTCAGCGGACGTGATGCGGCGCAGCGCTCATCGGTGGGATACGTTGATTTGAACGTCGTGACCGGTGTGGTGGAATACGTGCATGACCGGCCGGCGTTCGAACATGGTGCCGCCGGTTCGTTTTATTCCCATGGAGTCAGTATCGGTAACTGCTACACCGAGGCGGGTCGCCGCTACATCCTGTTCATGGGCTGGCAGTGCCCGCCCGGTTTACATTGGCGTGGTGAAATTGGACGACTGGCGCTGGACGTCGAGGGTAATCTCAAGCTGGACGGCGATGGGCCTTATATGGCGCTCGATGACTGCGATCCCGTCAGTCTTTCCTATCCGTGGGTGATGGGCGACCCGCACAACGGCTATCGCATGTGGTACGGCAGCACACTTAGTTGGGACGCTGGTAACGGTGAAATGCTGCACGTTATCAATGCCGCAGATTCGCGCGACGGCTTGCACTGGCAAAAGCGTGGTCTGGCCCTGCCTTATGAAGTCGGGCGGGCGCAGGCATTTTCGCGACCGACCGTGATCGGCGATGCCCAGAGTGGGTATCACATGTGGTTTTCTTACCGCGGGGGACCGAAGGTCAGCTACCGGATCGGTTATGCCAGCAGTGCAGACGGTGTGCGCTGGCGTCTGCGGCTGGACGAGACTGGGATGGCGCCGTCCGCGAGCGGCTGGGATGCTGAGATGATCGAGTACCCGTTTGTGTTCCGGCATCGCGACAAATTGCTCATGCTCTACAACGGCAACGATTACGGGCGCACGGGTTTCGGAATGGCAAGCTGTGAGTGCCAGTAAACGCGACATGCCGATGACCCTGTTTCGCTACGGTGTGGTCGGGCTGTGCACTAACGCGGTCGGCTACTTTTTTTATCTCGGCGTGACCTGGCTCGGATTCGGGCCCAAATCTGCCATGTCAATTCTGTACGTGATTGGCGCGACCATGGGCTTCATTGGAAATCGCCGCTGGGTGTTTGGCCACGACGGACGCATCCTGACGAGCGTCGTGCGCTACTGGGTAGCACACACTATTGGCTACGGGGTCAATTTTGCTTTGTTGTATGGTCTGGTAGATGTGCTTGGCTATCCGCATCGCTACGTTCAGGCAGGCGCAATTCTGGTCGTGGCCGGTTGCCTGTTTCTAATGTTTCATTTCTTCGTGTTTCCCAGGGCCATCGCTCGGCGGGCGACCGCCTAGTCCGGATTTCTCGCAGCTGGGCTCTAAGTTGTCATGAGTAAGCCTGTCGATGATGAGTTCGATGGCAAGTCGGGAACTCTGGTTTGTGGCAGCGGTTAATCGGGCCGCGGCGTGCAATGCGTGGAAGACGCCGATGAACTCCTGGTGGTCGGCACAGGCACTGCACATTGCAAGCCCGGCCCGTCGGACGTGGGCCGTGACCACGGCGCCTGTCTTCAACAGCCGCAGGTTCATCGTGTTGACGCAAGCGCGAGAGAGCGTCGTGCCGGCCAAGCCAATGTGTCGCAGAGCTTGCATAGACACGTTCGCTGCTGAAGGCCACCACAGTCGTAACTGGTTACCAGGGAAGGTTGCGGTCGAGAACCGAACGGCAAACAAGGCGAGCTGGCATTCTTTGGTGCGACTATCGCTCCCATCACCAGGGCAGTAGAGGTCCACTTACAAGTCGCGTGTCGCAAACTACCGCACCAGGCGCGCGTTGCATGCGAGCCCAAACAGGTGAGCCACGCCGTTTTTTCGCACCAGCGCATCAAACCTTCGCGGCATTACCCCGAGTCCGCGCGCAGCGCTCGCTGCCGCATGGGCCATCACTCGATCCGTGTCTTGCCATCACGGGCGCTGCCCATTAGCCAGTAGCTGAAACGTCGCGCGCCCCTCACTCCCAGTGCGTCGATCGGGGCAAGCATCACAGCTACCAGCAAACACACCAGAGCGATGGAGATGGCAAGCACGCATGCACCGCCACTAGAAAGCTCACCGGCCAGGCGCTTTGCGTTTAATCACTGCGGGTAAATTCCCCGCCGCTTGCGGCGTAGACTTTATGGATGAGCGACTATATCCACAAGAGCCATAATGTAACGGTGCTGATGTAC
>JAYUQF010000644.1:0-2435 GCA_043756885.1 Pseudomonadota bacterium | reverse complement strand
GCAACGCACCGGACACCGGCAACATGGAAGTATTCATGAAGTACGGCACGGCAGCGCAAAAAAAACAGTGGCTGGAGCCGATGTTACGCGGTGAAATTCGCTCGGCTTATGCCATGACCGAGCCCGATGTTGCCTCCAGCGATGCGACCAATGTGCAGACCTCGATCAAGCGCGACGGCGAGCACTATGTTGTGAATGGTCGTAAATGGTTTATCACCAATGCCATGTACGAGCGCACCAAGATCATTATCGTGATGGGCAAGTCCGACCCCGACAATCCCAATCGACATATACAACAAAGCCAGGTGCTGGTGCCCAAAGACACCCCCGGCGTGAAACTGATGCGGCCGCTGACAACCTTCGGTTACGACGATGCGCCGCAAGGCCACGCTGAGGTAGTGTTCGACAATGTGCGCGTGCCGCTGGCCAATATCCTGCTTGGTGAAGGCCGTGGTTTCGAAATCGCCCAGGGCCGGCTTGGCCCAGGCCGTATACACCATTGCATGCGCTTGATCGGCGCCGCCCAGCGCGCCCTGGAATTTGCCTGCAAACGTGCCGTGTCGCGCACCACCTTTGGCAAGAAGCTGGCGGAACATCAGTCGATCCGCGAAGACATCGCCAGATGTTTTTGCGACATCGAACAGGCGCGCCTGCTGACACTCGCAACCGCACGCAAGATGGACGAAGTGGGTGCCAAAGATGCGCGCGACATGATCGCCGCCGCCAAGATCACCGTGCCGCTGATGGCGCAGACCGTCATCGATCGCTGTATGCAGATCCACGGCGCAGGCGGCTTCACAGCAGATTATTTCATGGCCGAAGCCTGGAGTTATGCGCGCTGGTGCCGCCAGGCCGACGGCCCGGATCAGGTGCACATGATGGCCCTGGGCAAGCAGATTATCGGACAGTACGCGCTCTGAGTTGAGGGTCCTTAGCCCGCGCTTAGCTGGAGCGTTGGGGTGAGGGACGCAAGCAGCGACCCTCACCGATACGCCGGTCGCAACGAATTGCGATAACGCTGCGCTTGCAGATACCGCTCACGCGGTAACACCGTGTGGTCATACACCCAGCCCGATGAGGCTTCGACACCTTTGTAATAGAGGGTGCGTTGTGTATCTTCATCTGCGAGCGTGACACCCGGTACCGCGCCTGCTTTTAACATCACGTTAAATTGTGTGCCCTGGTAGGGCACCATAATGGTCGAGTCAACTGAGTTCTTGAGCGGTCGGCCGAGATGGTCTTCGCCGATCACCGGATTGCTGACGATAAATTCCACCAGTTCATCGGTGGCGTGCAGGTCGTTTTCGTCTTCCCACGGATAGATCATGGTGAAGCCATCAACGGCGATGCCTAGCCGATTGGCTATCCGCACCGCGTCGTAGTGTTCTTCGACCTTTTGCCGTTTACCGTTGCGCTTGTTGATCATGTCCAACGAACGCTGTGAGCCGGTTTCAAGACCAATGCCCACGCGCCGCCCGCCGGTGTCGGCGAAGGGTCCCAGCAGATTCTGGCCGTGACGCACGATCAGATAGGCGTGGGTAAACGCACGCCATGCGCTGTAACCATGTTGGGCGACACGCCCTGCCAGCGCGCGGGTCTGGCGGGGATTGAGCAGACCGACGTCGTCGAAAAACATCACAGCATAATGTTCACGGCCCAGCGCACGATGGGCAGCGGCCATGCTGGCAAGATCGTGATCAATCATCGCCGTCGGAAAAAAACGTGTACGTTCGCCACCCGCTTCGCAAAAATGGCAGGTGAACGGGCAACCGAGGGCCGTCACGGTGTGAAACGCCGGCAGGCCGGCAATTTCGTAGCGATAGCGTGCCATCAAGGCCAAGGGCCGCGTCGGTGCCATGGTGATTTCCGACAGTTCATGCTGGTGGGACATCACGTGACTGCGGCCGAGGTCGGGCAACCCAGCCGCGAGGACCTCAAGCAAGGGCTGCCAGCCGTCGTGGGGCACAATGTAGTCGCAAGCTTCGGGCCCTGCTTGTGCAACAACTTGCTCCAGATAATAACGCGCGTGACTACCGCCGATCATGACGCGCGCGCGCGGGTATTCGCGTCGCACTGCCGCGGTGATCCAGCGCGAATATTCCGCCTGTGGTGTCATCACCGATTGCGCAATCAAATCGAAGCCGGCAAACACACTGCTGTCGAACGCCTGATCCACCACCAGCTCGCCGTTCTCAATCAGCAACATATGGCAATCGCTCAAGCGCTGCAGTGTGGGCCGGCTGCCGTCGGCCCGTGGCTGTATGTAGAGCACCAGTAAAGCCGAGGGATACTCGTGTGTATCGAGCCAGGCTTGCAGATAGTGGGGCGCTAACTGTTGAGGTAGTTGCGTAACACTGGGAATGGTGGGAATTTCTTGCCGAGGATGACAAAAAAAGATGCGGGTGTTGCCATTGAAGGCATAATGCAAGCTATCT
>JAYUQF010000643.1:0-6360 GCA_043756885.1 Pseudomonadota bacterium | reverse complement strand
GTTTTCCATGTCCCAGATGCGCGCCATCCATACGCTCGGGATCACCAGCTTGGGCGAGAGCAGTAATGCGGTCAGATAACCGTCCAGCACGGCCACATCCATCGATGTTTCTTCGAGTGCCGGTTTCGCGAGGAATTCGTCGAGCACGTCGAGTTCGGTATTACTGAGGGGTACGAATGTTTCGGGCATGGCGGTCAGGGTCATCGGATTTTCCAAATGCGGGCAACAAATGCCCAGGTAACAAGCGCGATTCAAATCTGCGTATCCGCGCCACACCGTGCACGCGCAGAGGCAAGAAACTGGCGCCCACTGCGCCACAATCGCCAACGGGCCGCCGGTGTGAAGACCAGTTCGAGTTGATGACCGTGGATCACCATGCATGCCAGTCGCCCGCGCCGCAACGCGCGCAGTCCGGGTGTGAGTATGTCACGCTCGAAACGTGACAGGTCGAGCGTTTGTGCTTCGAGGTGATCAAGCACTAATCCGTCACCGGGGCGAGATGACAACAGCGACTCCAACGCAGCCGGGTCGCGGTGATAAACAATGCCGTGATGCTGCGCGCAGGCGGCCAATAACGCGTCATCACCCAGCGCAAAACCATCGGACGCCGCGCGTAGGCTGGGCGGTGTGCCGCCGCCCCAGAACCACACACTGTTGATTGGCGCGCAGCCCCGCGCCGCACGCGCAATATTGGTGGGTGCTTCATACAACTGCATCTGTGCTTCGGTCATCAGGCGACGCCAGGCACCGCTGCGACGCAGGGCATCAAGACTGTCTTCGACGGTGGTACCACGCAGTGCGCGCGGCGAGGCCAGCGCTAATAATTGCGGCTCGCGCACACGCATATACCAGCGCGTCGGCGCGCGACCGCGTTCGAAACGCAGATTGTCATCGGCCAGGCCGGCATTAAGATGCGCCAGTAGCGCGTCGCTCTCATCGTCAGCGAGCCCGACGGCCTCGGCGTCGAATAACACCACACGCGTCGCATCGGCACGCAGGTGCACCGGATCGGCACGTAACCAATGCCCGGCATCAAGCGGGGCAGCAAAATCCACGGCCGCCGTCAGCGCGCCAATACCGGTGTTATCCACCAGGCCAAACCAGCTCATTAGTGCTGTATCAACGTCGGTGAAAACCACGGCTCTGTTTTCGGCGCGTGCCAGCAGGTGCGCCAGCGGCGGCTCAAACGCGGCCTGCAACAGAGCGCGCAGTAAATGGGGGGCGATGATATCGAGCCGCGCAGTCACAACGGCGGCGGTTTTTCGCGCAGGGCCTGCGCGCAGCTTAAGACCTGGGGGCGGCGCGCCAACGTGGGCACGCGCGCTTATAGGTGATCGAGGATGGCGCGTTTGACGGCGTCGCTCTCGGCCGGGATCTCAATCACACCGCCAGCGCTTTGTTTGATGGCGGTATCCGGATCTTTTAAACCATGACCGGTCAGGGTGCAGGTCACGAGGCTGCCTTCTTTGATGCGCCCCGCTGCGATGTCGCGCAATGCGCCACCGAGTGCAATAGCCGATGCAGGCTCACAAAAAATGCCTTCCTGCTCGGCCAGCTCGCGCTGCACCTTGAGGATCTCTGCGTCGGTCATGCTCTTGAATTCGCCACCCGATTCCCGCGCCGCGGCCCAGGCCAGATCCCACGACTGCGGATTACCAATGCGGATCGCGGTAGCAACCGTCTCGGGCAATTCAATCGGGTGACCGGCAACAAAAGGCGCCGAGCCCGCCGCCTGGTAACCCAGCATGACCGGGCGGGTATGGGTCACCGCCGCGTGTTCAAACTTGCAGACGTCTTGGCACCAGGCGCAGGCTGCGGTCGCCGGTTTGATACCCGCATATTCAGAAAAGCCCGTCCAATAAGCGCTGATATTGCCCGCGTTACCGACCGGAATGCAGTGGTAATCCGGCGCGCGACCCAGCGCATCAACAATCTCAAAAGCGGCGGTCTTCTGGCCCTGTAAACGATAGGGGTTGATGGAATTGACAATAGTCACCGGTGCCACATCGGCCATCTCTTTGACGATGCGCATGCCATCGTCGAAGTTACCCTTGATTTGGATCACGACCGAGCCTTGGATCATGGCCTGTGCCAATTTTCCCAGCGCAATCTTGCCTTGTGGGATCAGCACAAAACAGCGAATACCCGCGCGCGCCGCGTAGGCAGCGGCCGAGGCCGAGGTATTGCCAGTGGAGGCGCAGATGATGGCCTGCGCGCCTTCGCTGACCGCCTGGGTGACGGCCATGGTCATACCACGATCTTTAAATGAACCGGTCGGATTCAAGCCTTCAAACTTGACGTAGATCTCGACACCACGGCCGAGCTTGCGCGGTATGTTCTCCAGTTTGATCAGCGGCGTATCACCTTCGCACAGGCTCACGATGCGTGTGTCCTTAGTAACCGGCAGTCGGTCGCGATAACGTTCGATCAAGCCCGCATAACGCGCCATCACGCAAATTCCTCCATACGGATGCGAGTGATAGTCGCGCCGATACCCGCCAGGCGCGCGATGCGCTCGATGGCAGCATCCATTTGCGCCTCGGCGACACGATGGGTGAGGATGATAATCGGCACGGTTGCGTCACCGTCGGCCGCCTCGGGCTGGCGAATGGCTTCGATGCTGATGCGCAGATCAGCCAGGATGCGCGTGATGTCGGCCAGTACACCGGGCTGATCAACGGCAGATAAGCGCATGTAATATGCGCTCTCGACCTCAGCCATGGACACGATAGGCGCTTGCGAAAGACTATCGGCGCGGAACGCCAGATGCGGCACACGATTGTTCGGATCGACCGTTAACGCACGCACCACATCGACCAGGTCGGCCACCACCGACGAGGCGGTAGGCTCGGCGCCGGCGCCGGCGCCCGAGAGCAACATCGGCCCGACTGCGTCACCGCGTATGAGAATACCGTTCATCACACCGTTGACATGGGCCAGCATGACTTTGCGCGGTACCAGGGTCGGGTGTACGCGCAATTCGATACCTGTCAGCGCGCGTTTGGCAAACGCCAGATGTTTGATGCGATAACCCAGCGCCTCGGCGTAACGCACATCTTCGAGTGTGATGTCACGAATGCCTTCGACATATACCTTGGCAAATTGCAGCGGGATACCAAACGCAATCGAGGCCAGAATGGTCAGCTTGTGAGCGGCGTCGATGCCGTCAATGTCAAACGAAGGATCAGCCTCGGCATAACCCAGCGCCTGCGCCTGCGCCAGCACCTCGGCAAAATTCGCGCCGCGATCGCTCATGGCGGTCAGCATGTAATTGCAAGTGCCGTTGATAATGCCGGCCAACCATTCAACGGTATTACCGGCCAAGGCCTCGCGCAGGGTCTTGATGACCGGGATACCTCCGGCGACGGCGGCCTCGAAGGCTACCGTCAGGCCCTGCGCCTGGGCACGGGCAAAAACCTCGTTGCCATGCAGCGCGATCAAGGCCTTGTTGGCCGTGACTACGTCTTTGCCGTTGTCGAGGGCACGCATGACCAGCTCGCGGGCCGGATCGATACCGCCAATCAGTTCGACCACGATCTCGATATTGGGATCATCGACGACGGCAAAAGGATCGGTAGTCAGGCGAATGCCATTGCTGTCGATTGGACGCTGTTTGCCGAGATCCCGCGCCGCGGCCGCCACGACTTCGATATTGCGTCCGGCGCGGCGTGCAATCTCATCGCGGTTGCGCGCCAATACATTGAGGGTGCCACAACCAACTGTGCCCAGACCCAGAACGCCGATCTTGACCGGCGGTAGATGTACTCGCCGACGCGCCATGCTTCAGCCCTCGACACCCGCGCCAGAGCGCAACATGTCTTTGATGCCGCGGATCGCCTGACGCGAGCGGTGGGCGTTTTCAATCAAGGCGAAGCGCACATGATCATCACCGTACTCACCAAAGCCGATGCCCGGTGAAACCGCGACCTTGGCTTGCGCCAGCAGCAGTTTGGAAAATTCAAGGGAACCCATGGCACGCCAGGGTGCGGGGATTTTTGCCCACACGAACATCGTCCCGCGTGGCTTTTCGACCTCCCACCCCACCGACTGCAGACCCTCCCACAACACATCGCGGCGCATCTGATACATGTCGCGGATCTCGGCCACGCAGTCCTGCGGGCCTTCTAATGCCGCAATCGCCGCCACCTGAATTGGCGTGAACATACCGTAGTCGAGATAGGATTTAAGGCGCGCCAGGGCGTAGACCAGATCGGGATTGCCGACCATAAAACCGATACGCCAACCCGGCATGTTGTAGCTCTTGGACAGCGTAAAAAATTCGACGCAGAAATCCTTCGCGCCGGGCACCTGCATGATGGACGGCGCCTTGTAACCGTCAAACACCAGATCGGCATACGCAAGGTCGTGCACGACATAAATACTGTGCTCGCGCGCCACCGCCACAACCCGTTCAAAAAATTCCAGATCCACACACTGGGCGGTCGGGTTGCTCGGAAAATTGAGCAACAACATTTTTGGCTTGGGCCAGGTGTTCTTGATCGCGCTGTCGAGTTCGTGGAAAAAGTCGACACCCGGCCCGATGGGTACATGGCGAATGTCAGCACCTGCGATCACGAACCCATAGGGATGAATCGGATAGGCCGGATTTGGCACCAGCACCGCGTCACCGCGATCAACCGTGGCCATGGCGAGATGAGCCAGGCCTTCTTTGGAGCCGATAGTGACAATCGCTTCTTTGTCGGGATCCAGTTCGACGGCATACCGTGTGCGATACCAGGTGCAGATAGCACTGCGCAGTCGCGGTATGCCGCGGGAAACTGAATAGCGATGGGTGTCGCCGCGCTGCGCCGCTTCGCACATTTTATCGACGATGTGCTGGGGCGTGGGCTGATCGGGGTTGCCCATGCTGAAGTCGATGATGTCTTCACCGCGGCGGCGCGCCGCCATTTTGAGATCACCCACGACATTAAAGACGTAAGGCGGCAGGCGATCGATACGAGAAAATCCAGTGCTCACGGCGGTGTGTATTGGCTGACAGGCGCAGGGATAATTAAGAGCCGGCAAAGCTAACTGCTTGACCCGACAGTGTCAAACACATTGCTCTACACCTGCGCTCTGCGCGAGAGTTGGCAATAACCGCAGTAGCTACGTGGCGCGCCGCAGCTGCGTTACGATGCAAGCGTCCACAACCCAGCTCGATTTGTTTCAACAGGAGTTTAATCACGGCGATGGGAACGCCACATCAGGCTCATCAAACTAACCAGCGCGAGCGCGCACAGTGCACGCTGTGCTGAAAGCCAAGGCTGCGCTTGCGACGCGGAGCACCGGCCAGTGCACGGACTTCGATGATGCAGCGGTCGAATTGCTGTACGCCAACGCGCGCTCGGGAGAATTAATCTCGCTGGTAGTAGCCGCACTTCTGGCCGTGGCGCGGTGGCCGGAAATGGGCACGCAGCGGGCCGGCGGCTGGTTTGCCGCGATGCTGATCGTATTGCTCGCGCGCGGGTCATTGCGCCGGCGTTTTGCCGGCCGCGACCCTGGCGCTGCCGACAGCCGTTGGTGGGGCAGCGCATTTATCGCCGGCTCAACGCTGACGGGTTTAGTGTGGGGGCTGGCCGCCCAGATGCTGTTGACCTCGCCGGCTTTGAACGAGTCCTTCATCGTCGTCCTGGCGATCGCTGGCATGACCTCGGCCGCCGTACCGTATCTAGCGCCGGTGCCGCTGGCCTTTCATTTATATGCTGCGGGTGCCGTGCTGCCGGCGGCAACTCGGTTTCTGTTCGGCGACACGCCGCTCTTTTTGAGCATTGGCGCAATGATGGTGATTTATCTGATGGGCGTGCAACGCAGCGCACACTTGTTTGGTCGCTGGCTGCGCCGCGCCCGTCACCTGACACGCGAGGCGTCGGGCCGGGCAACTGAGCTTGAATCGATGACCCGTGAGCTGGCCGCGGCCCACGAACACAGCCAGTGCGAAACGGCTCGGCGCCTCGAACTGGAGCGCGGCCGGGCTGATTTGGAAGCGGAGATCAATGCCTCGCTGTCAACTTTGGTGGACGAACGCACGGCCGAGCTGCGCCAAACCCTGTCCGCCATGACCGCCACCCGCGAGCAACTCAATAGCGCCCTGGCTGCGGGCCGCCTGGCCTTGTTCGAAGTTGATACGGCCACTCGAGAAGTAAAACTGTCGGAGCACTGGTCGCAAATGCTGGGCGGGCCGGCCAGCGCCACCATCACCACCCTGCATGAACTGCTGCTGCTGACCCACCCCGACGACCGCCCCGCCATCCGGCGTGCTTATCGTGAGGTCCTGCGCGGTACGCGCAACGCCTACGTAGTTGACCACCGGGTGCGCGATAAACAAGGCCGCTGGTTGTGGATTGAGAGCCGTGCGCGCGT
>JAYUQF010000642.1:0-2443 GCA_043756885.1 Pseudomonadota bacterium | reverse complement strand
CGACCATGCGCAGACCATCCATGGCCAGCGCGCGCTTGGCGGTACGAAAGGCGATCAGGGACGAGTTGTTGCGCGTCACAAAATAGCGGCCGCGTGGTGCTATCTGCCAGGCCGCGGCTTCGTCCAGTTCAGTAAAGTCCGCCGCGAGCAGAAACTCGCGCATGACCGCCACCGCGTGAAATGGGGTAGGCGAACGCTGCAGGAAGTTGAGCAGCTCAGCATTAAAGTGGGGTCTGGACGTGGTGGTCATATAGCGAGGGAAAATAGTTGTTCGGGCTCTGGAAAAATGTCCGAATGAATTCGGACCTACGCGGGACTCAATGCGTCCGTTCGCCCCGTTGGAGGTGCAAATTCATTCGCACAAGAATCGGCCCAGCGGCAATCAATGGTGATGCCCGCCAGCACCGTGCACATGGCCATGGGCCAACTCTTCAGCACTCGCAGCTCGCACTTCAACCACTTCGATGTCGAAGCTCAATGTTGCACCGGCCATCGGGTGATTGGCATCGATGTCGACCACAAACTTACCGGCCTTGAGCAGCCGCACCTGGCGCGGGCCATGTTCGGTATTGATTGATATCACCATCCCCGGCGTCAGCCGTCCTTTAGTCAACACCTGTTTCATTTGTATGCGCGTGATGGCGTCTTCACGGCGCTGTCCGTAGGCCATTTCAGGCGCAATCGTCGCAGTGAAGCGCTCGCCCGCAGACTTGCCCGCCATTTCCAGTTCCAGGCCGGGAATAACGTTGCCGTGGCCATGCAGATAAGCCAGCGGCTCACCGTTGTGGGAGTCTTCGACCTGTTCACCGCCCACGCTCAGGCGGTAGTGGAAGCTGACAACACTGTTTTTTTCGATCGACATGCCGAAGTCCTCTTGGGGCAATTGTTCTGGCGCTGACGGCATAACACAGCACGTGCCGCACTCGCAGATTCGCAGCGCCAAGAATACTTTAAAATCTGCGGTATTCGCACCAACACCGCCCGCACAGGGCCACACAGGACGCGCGCCTTGCACGACTACGACGTGATCATTATTGGCGCCGGCGCGGCGGGCATGATGTGTGCGCTGACCGCCGGCCAGCGCGGCCGTCGCGTATTGTTGGTTGATCACGCCGTGCGGGCTGGGGAGAAGATTCGCATCTCCGGCGGCGGACGCTGTAATTTCACCAATCTTGATTGCGGGCCGGGCAACTTTATCTCCGCCAATCCGCATTTCTGCCGCTCGGCGCTGGCTGGTTATTCCCAACATGATTTCATCACCCTGATCGAGTCTCATGGCATAAGCTGGCACGAAAAAACCCTCGGCCAGTTGTTCTGCGACGACTCCGCACAGCAGGTCATCGATATGCTGTTAGCGGAATGTGAGCGCGGTGGTGTGCAGCTTTTACTCGATACTCAGATAAGCCTGGTCTCAAGGCCGGCGCAGAACTTTGTGCTTCAGACCAGTCGCGGTGCGTTCTTCGCTCCAAAACTGGTGGTCGCCAGCGGTGGCAAATCGATCCCTAAAATCGGCGCCAGCGGTTTTGCCTATGCGCTTGCGACACAATTCGGTCTCGATGTGGTGACGCCGCGTGCCGGTCTCGTGCCGCTGGTATTTGCGCCGCAATTGAAAACCGCGCTCGACGGTTTAAGCGGTATCGCAGTGGATGCGCTTGTCACTTGTCAGAGCCAGCGCTTTCGCGAGGCTTTACTGTTCACCCATCGTGGTTTGAGTGGGCCGTCTATCCTGCAGATCTCGTCCTACTGGATGCCCGGCGCGGCGCTCTGTGTCGATCTGGCGCCAGACATTGAGATGCTCGCACTTTTGCGTGAACAGCGTGTTGCGCATCCGCGCCAGCAAGCCGCGACCGCCCTGACCAATGTGCTACCCCGACGGCTGGCACAACGGCTCGCCGAGCAGAGCGATTGTGCGCTGGGCAATCTTGCTGAACTTTCCGATACGAAGCTGCGCGTGCTGGCCGCCGCCGTGCAGAGTTGGCAGGTGGTGCCGGACGGTAGTGAGGGTTTTCGCAAGGCCGAGGTCACGGTCGGGGGTGTCGCAACGAATGCCCTCAATTCAAGGGATCTTGAAGCGCGCGCAGTGCCCGGCTTGTTTTTCATCGGCGAAGCGGTCGATGTGACTGGCCATCTGGGCGGACATAACTTCCAATGGGCATGGTCGTCTGGCGTGGCTGCCGGCCGCGCCGTTTAGTATCCACACAAGGAGTTCACCCCGATGTCCCAGACTGTTCTGCTGGAAGTCACTAATCGCGTCGCGCTTATCACTTTGAATCGTCCTGACAAGCTCAATGCCTTCAGTGACGAGATGTTGGAACTGCTGGTCGCCCGCATTGATGAATGTGCGCGGCGTGAGGACATCGGCGCCGTGGTGCTGACCGGCGCCGGGCGTGGTTTCTGCAGCGGTGGCGACATCGGCGGCATGGGTACCGAGGCCGACAATCGC
>JAYUQF010000641.1:0-2445 GCA_043756885.1 Pseudomonadota bacterium | reverse complement strand
CAAAGCTTTGGGCGATCGGGGCATGGGTACCGGTCCAGTAGGCCGAGAACTCGGCTAAGGTGGTGCCGGCTTTGCGTGCAAACAAGTCGTGGATCTTGACGCTCATAGTGGGCCTCTCGTGATTGTGCTTAAGTGTCGCGCGATGGTTTATCTGGGGATAAGGAATGCACAAGCGCGCAATTGCGCTCGCTGCCATTGTCGTTCACCACCGCCAAACATCTCCTCTTGGGCACGGGCCGGGAAAAGCGCGGCAAGCTGACGCGGGATAGTCGTGGAGCGATGCGCATCGAGACTATTCCTCGAATAGGGAATAGCACCCGGCTCAGGGATTCCCAAACCTGCTGCTACCTGTTCCGGTAGCTGGTGGTGGCCGGCTGGCACCGTTATGGTCACAGGCCTCGTGCCGATGAGACGAGACTTGCACGCGCGCTCAAATTCTGATCTGGAGGTTTTGGGATGGACACAGCCACGCCGATTATTCTTTTTCCTTTGTACCGCTGGGCTGGCACGTCGCCGGAGCAATTACGTGAACACTATGTGCAAGTGCACGCCGCGATCGGCAAACGTTTGGGAGTGCTGTGGTACGAGACTTTTTTTAACAGTAAACCCGCGCGGGACTGGCCTGTATTTGGCGCGCCGGTGCCCGACGCCTTCACCATCATGATGTTTCCTTCACCAGCAGTATTGAGCAACGTGCGTAATACCGAGGTATGGCAGCACGAGGTACTGCAGGACGCTATCGGCTTTGTCAGCCATGCACCGGTGGCCGAGGTCGAACGTTATACCTGGATCCCGGAGCCAGCCGCGCCCTATGGGGCCGACGCACCTATCGTTTTTTTCCCCATCTATCGTTGGGCCGGGACCAGCGTTGCGCAATTTCGAGAACATTACGTCAAGGTCCACAGCAAGATTGGCAAACGCCTACCCGGCGTGATCTGGTACGAGTCCTTTCTCAACAAACAATCGACGGACGAGTGGCCAGTATTCGACGCCCCACAGCCGGACGCGTTTGCGTTGATGAAATTCGCATCACCCGCGGCCATGGCGGATCTGCGTAATTCCGCCGAGTGGGTAGAAGCTGCACAAGACGACATCGGTTTTGTCAGTCACGCCCACGTGATCCAGACGGAACGGGTGACCTGGTTGGCGGATCCGGTCGCACGCAGCGCGTTCCGCGGCTAACAGATCCGCCGCGTGTGGCGCAGATCCGGAAGTAGGGTAGTGTTGCCGGCTACCGCTGGGGTGTAATCGGCCACCACGGTCAGCATTGGTTATGCCGCGACCCGCGCTAAACTAGCGCTACTGCGCTGGAACCAAGAAGGGGTAGCACACGGGATGGCCGCACAAGTCCTCGACAGTAACGCACCTCGCAACGGGCCGCTCGACGGTAGTGTGCGGGTCGAGGCCTTGCGTTGTTATTCAGAGCTTGTTGAGCGTTTGGGCGGTCAGCCGCGCACGCTGCTGGCGCGAGCGCGGATCCCGGCCCATGCGCTGAGCAAAACCGATGCAGTCATTTCTTATCGCGCCATGATCAACCTGTTGGAGATCAGCGCCGAAGAACTCAACTGCGTAGACTTCGGTCTGAAGCTTGCGTCCCACCAGGGCAGCACGGCCGTGCTCGGGCCTTTAGATCTGGCGATGCGCAATTCGACGACCGTTGGCGAGGCATTTCGATACTGCGCTGGCCACCTGCAGGTGTATAGCCCGGTGGTTAAGATCGCGATCGAAGAACCCGCTGCCACGGGCCAACACCTCATGCGCTTCGAAATTCTTCTGCAGCGCCTGCCCATGCAGCGACAAGCTGTCGAGAATGCGTTGGGGCTCGCTCACTACGCGGTATTAAGATTGTCGGGCGAGCAATTTGGTGCGCGCGAAGTATGGTTCGCCCACCAGCCGGCCATGAGCCTTGCGCAATACCGCCAATACTTCAGTGGCACGCTGCGCTTTAATTGTCCGTTCAACGCCATCGTTTTTCGCAGTACAGATCTGGCGCAGGCTATTGCGGATCAGGATCGACAGGTATATGAGCTGGCAGCCCGTTATATCGACCTGCAGTTTCCGACCGTAGAGCAGGATCTTGTCACCAAGGTCACACAGTTGGCCGCACGTAGCTTGCAAAACAACAGGTGCTCACCGGCATCCGTCGCCGCCCAGATCGGCCTGCATCCGCGCTCCTTGCAGCGCCAGCTGCAGCGGGCGGGCACTTCCTTCGAGGCTCTGAAGGACGGCGCACGACGCGACGCCGCGCGCCATTACCTTACTCACACCGATATCGCATTGACCCGCATTGCCGCCATGCTCGGCTATAGTGAAACGTCGGTGCTGACCCGCAGTTGCAGGCGCTGGTTTGGGTGCACGCCCAACGCGCTGCGCGGCGGCAACCCAGGTTGATGCAGGTCACCCGCGTCGCGAAATGTCGGCGAACTGTCGCGAAACATCAATACG
>JAYUQF010000640.1:0-18636 GCA_043756885.1 Pseudomonadota bacterium | reverse complement strand
ACACCACGTCGACACCGCAGATATCAAGACCGACCATCTGCGCCGCCGCCACCGCACGCGCGGCAAGATCGGGGTGCACTTCGTCGGTGACATCCGTGGCGGTGCCGCCAGTCGACAAATTTGCATTGTTGCGCAACACCACGCGCAGGCCCTTGGCCGGCACCGAGGTCGGGGTCAGGTCCTGCAGCTCGAGGCAGGTAAAGGCAATTTCATCGAAACGAATCTTGGTCAGCGAGGTGGCGTGACCTTGACCACGACGCGGGTCGCGATTCACTTCTTCAACGAGCTCGGTGACGGTGTGGACACCATCGCCGATCACAAAGGGCGGATCGCGACGCGCCGCGGCAATGAGCTTGTCACCCACCACCAGGAAGCGGAAGTCGTGGCCGGGAATATAGCGCTCGACCAGCACCACCGTGCCCGCTTCCAGGGCAGCACGATAGGCGGCTTCAAAGTGCGCTTTGGTCTCGATGTTGACGGTCACACCGCGACCATGATTGCCGTCCTTGGGTTTGACCACTACCGGCAGACCCAAGGCGCAGGCAGCGGCCCAACCTTCTTCGGTGCCCTTGACCTCGCGGCCATCGGGCACCGGTACACCCGCGGCCTTCAAGAGCTGTTTGGTGAGTTGTTTGTCCTGGGCGATGGACTGCGCGATGGCGCTGGTCCGGTCGATTTCGGCAGCCTGAATGCGCCGCTGGCGACTACCCCAGCCAAACTGCACCAGGCTGCCGCTGGTCAGCCGTCGGTATGGAATACCGCGCTCCAGGGCGGCATTTACAATTGCGCCGGTGGACGGTCCGAGGCGCTCGTCTTCGTCCATATCGCGCAAGCGCGCAACTTCCGATTCGACATCAAAAACCGCATCGTTCAAGGTCGCGCGCACGAGGCGCGTCGCAATGTCCAGTGCCGCGCGGCCGACCGACTCTTCGCTATATTCCACCACCACCTGGTAAACCCCAGCCTCGGGGGTATAACCGCAGCGACTGAAGCTCACCGGGCAACCGGCTTGCGCCTGCAAACTGAGGGTTGCAATTTCGATGACGTGGGCCACCGAGCGTGGCAGGCCACCATCGGGCACCGGCAGCACCTGCAGCTGCGGATAGATCGCGCGCAGGTGTTTCACGAATCCCGGCAGGCGCGCCAGGTCGCGCTCATCTTCGTTGCACTCAATGACCGCTTCTATCGCCGTACGACGGCTCCAGAGATTGGCGCCACGCAGGGCACGTACGCGTGCAACTTCCATCGGCTTTTGCTGCCTCGAACTTAGGATCAGTTGTTAGGGAGTACGGTTTCATCGGCGGCCGTGGTGGCCGCGGGGAAACTCACAATACCGCTTACGATCAGCTCAACGGGCACATTGGCCGCCCACGCGCACGCCGCTGCGGGCAGGCACGCCGGGGTGTCAAACATCGGCGGCAAAGCCAGTCGCTCGACCCGTTCGCCGTGGGCAAACACGAGCTCGTCTTCGTCGCGATAAACCGCGCGACGCCCCTCGGCCAAGGCTGCGATCACCGCCGGCGCTTGTGCATCGCGGCTGTAAATCAGCACTTCACCGTCGGCAAAACTGGCCAAAGCGAGCACATCCGCATCATCGGCGTTCAGCACGGCAATACCTTGCGGCAGGACGACGTCTATCTGGGTGCGTAACAGACGAGTCAGTTGTTCGACATCGTTTACACCGAAGCGCGCGAGATTTTGATTCGGCACCAGCGAGGTAACGAGTCCCACTTGGCAACGGTCATAAGGCAGGCCCTCGCGCAACAAACTTTCCGCCGTGGTCTCGATGACAGCGGTGTTCAAGGTGCGATTAACCAGTAAGCGCTGGCCGGCGGCCCAGTTCGCCGCGTCGTTGTGATCAACACGTCGTTCCCCCAGGTACAGGCCAGTGCCGCAGGCCACACCTACCGCTACACCCTGCAGATGCAGCAGGAAACCGACGATGCGCGCGACCGCAGTGGTGTCGGTACTGCCACTGATACCGATCAGCGGTATGCGCCCGTTGTCTTCCCCTGGGAACAGATGCCGGACGATAGCGTCACCAACCGGGTGGGAACCATTTGCGCCGCGCGCCAGATGAGTTGGCAAGGCCGGGCCGGCGTTCACCTCGATCAGCGCGCCGCCTTGCGCCGCAAGCGGCTTGGAAATATCCCGCACGACAATATCGACACCCGCAATGTCCAGACCGACAACCCGTGCGGCGAGAGTCGCCTGGGCGGCGATACTCGGATGGACCGCGGCCAGTACATCAACACCAATCTTGGCGTGACGCGGCAGCACCACCACCTGGTTTACGGCCGGCACGGCGTCAAACGTCAGGTTTTGACGGGACAGGGCCAAGCGTACGGTTGGGAAATCATCAAAATCTTCGATGGTCAGCGGCATGACTGACGGCTCGGCAGCATCGGCCAGCCTGTTCAAAGCCGCGTTGAGCAAGTCGTGCAGACTGTCGCGCCCGTTGCCGGTTACGCGAAACGCTTCGGCGCGGGTTGCTGCCACCACCTTGTCACCCACCACCAGCAGGCGGTGTTCCTCGCCTTCAATATATTTTTCGACGATAACGGTCGAATCAACTTCGCGTGCCGCAGCAAAAGCGACCCGCACCGCCGCTGCATCAGCAAGGTCAAGAAACACTGCTTCGCCGCGACTGGCTTCGCCGGGTTTGACGACCACGGGGTAACCGATCTCCTCGGCCGCGGCGACCGCGGCATCGGCAGTGCGGATCAGCTGGCCTTCCGGCACCGGAATGCCGCACGGCGCGATTAATTGTTTGGCGAGATCCTTGTCGCTCGCGATCGACTCCGCGATCGCCGAGGTGCGATCGGTTTCAGCCGTCCAGATGCGGCGCTGGCGGGTGCCATGCCCGAGGATGACAAGATTGCCTTGCGACAGCGGCACAACCGGGATCCTGGCATTAACCGCCGCATCAACAATGCAGGCGGTACTCGGACCGAAACCTTTGCGATCAGCCAGTAACCGTAGTTCGCGCATGGTCGCTGCGACATCAAAGGTTTTACCCTCGATGGCGGCCAGAATAAGTTCGCGGGCTTTGAGCAAACAGGTGCGGGTCAAGTCTTCTTGGGTGGTGCGCACCACAACATGGTAGATACCGGTGGTGCTGGTGCTGCGCGCACGGCCGTAACCCGCCGGACGGCCCGCTTGGGTCTGCAATTCGAGCGTGACGTGCTCCAGAATGTGGCCAACCCAGGTGCCTTCCTCCAAGCGGCGCACAAAACCACCTGGTTCTTCATAACTGCATTCGTGTTTGCGTAAACCCGGCAACCATTCAACCAGCCGTGTGATAAAACCCGGCAGCGTGTTGGACGGTGACTCCTCCAACGCGCCAATGTCGACCAGCGCTTCGAGGGCAGGACGGTAGGACCAGCGATTAGGGCCGCGCAGGAAGATTTGATCGAGAATTCGAATGTCGTATTGATGCATGTGTAGGGGCTGACGGTGGCGGTACGGGCGGACCCGTTTTGGCGCCAAGCCCACCGCAGGCGGTGGCCCCACGTGGCAACGGCACCACCCTGTACTCAATCCGGCGATAATATAAGTAATGACTGCTCGTTCCCAATTTTCGCTAGTTTCCCCTCTGCCCCCTCACTGGCAGGCCCAGATCACCGAACAGCTTGCTGACACTGAGAGTGTGCGAGCCTGGTTCGAGACCGACCTCACGACAGAACTTCATTACGCGCGAGGTCTGGCGCTCCTGACCGACGAGCGCGTCATCCATCTGGTCGAGGGCACCGGGGTGCAAGACTGGACGCTCAGCAATGAACTTTTGCTGAATCATATTGAGCATGCCGGGGTTGGCACCGTCGAAATATTGCGCGCCCAGGAGCGCGTCGGGCGCGTGCGTTTCACCCTCGCCCATGACTTGGGTGCCAAACGGCTGGTGGCCGAAGCCGAGCGTGTGCAGGCGGGCGGCGAGCTGGCGCCTGAGGTGCAGGAGCACTGCCCGGTGTGCAATACCACGCTTGATGCGAGCCAGGATGAATGCCCGGTCTGCGCCCAGCAATTGTTTACACCACCCTCGACCTGGACGCTATTTCGGTTGTGGCGATTTGCGCGGCCCTACCGGGTGCCCTTGTTTTTCGGCTTTTTGTTCACGCTGGCCTCAACCTTCGCGACCCTGATCCCGCCCTACCTGACCATGCCCTTGATGGACAAGGTCCTGATCCCGTTTCAGAACGGCACACCCATCGATCAACCCTTGGTGACGATGTACCTCGGTGGTCTGGTCGGTGCATCACTGGTGGCGTGGCTGCTGGGTTGGGCGCGCAGCTACATCCTGGCCCTGGTCTCGGAGCGTATCGGTGCTGACCTGCGCACCACGACCTTTAACCACCTACTTAAACTCTCGCTCGAGTATTTTGGTGGCAAGCGCACGGGCGATCTGATCAGTCGTCTCGGTTCAGAATCCGATCGCATCTGCGTATTCCTGTCGCTCCATGCGCTCGACTTCCTCACCGACGTGCTGGTGATGCTGATGACCGCTGCCATCCTGTTCTCCATCAATCCGTGGCTGGCGCTTACAACACTGCTACCACTCCCGTTTATCGTGTGGCTCATTCACAGCGTGCGCGAGAAGCTACGTACCGGCTTTGAACGTTTAACGCGCATCTGGTCGGAAGTCACCAACGTGCTGTCGGATACCATTCCCGGCATACGGGTGGTGAAAGCATTCGCACAAGAAGAGCGCGAAGGCCAGCGCTTCCTGAAGGCCAATCAATACAATCTCGCGCAGAACGACCGCCTGAATAAAACCTGGGCACTGTTTACCCCCACCGTCACCCTGCTGACGGAACTCGGTTTACTGGTGGTGTGGGGGTTTGGTATCTACCAGGTTTCCAAGCACGAGATAACGGTCGGCGTGCTGACCGCCTTTCTGGCCTACATCGGGCGCTTTTACACGCGTCTTGATTCCATGAGTCGCATCGTGTCCGTGACCCAGAAAGCTGCCGCGGCCGCCAAGCGTATTTTCGATATTCTCGATCACGTTTCGAGCGTGCCCGAACCTGCCAACCCGCTGCAGCTGCCGCGGGTAGCGGGTCATATCGAACTGCGTAACGTCGGTTTTCGTTATGGCTCGCGGACAGTAGTTCGTGACGTCTCGCTGGATATTCAACCCGGTGAGATGATCGGGTTGGTTGGTCAAAGCGGCTCTGGCAAGAGCACCCTGGTCAATCTCATGTGTCGTTTTTATGACGTCGCCGAAGGCGCCATTCTGCTCGATGGGGTGGATATCCGGCAGCTCTCCATTCCAACTTTTCGGGCCAATATCGGCTTGGTGCTGCAGGAACCGTTCATGTTCTTCGGTACCGTCGCTGACAACATCGCCTACGGTAAACCGGGTGCCTCACGCGAAGACATTGTTGCCGCCGCGCGCGCGGCTCACGCTCACGATTTCATTCTGCGCCTGCCCCACGGGTATGACTCGCTGGTCGGCGAACGTGGCCAACAATTGTCGGGTGGTGAGCGTCAACGCTTGTCCATTGCACGCGCGTTGTTAATCGATCCAAAAATTCTGCTGCTCGATGAAGCCACGTCCTCGGTTGATACCGAGACCGAAAAAGAAATTCAGAAGGCACTCGATAATCTAGTGCGTGGCCGCACCACTATCGCCATTGCCCATCGTTTATCAACCCTGCGTCAGGCCAACCGCCTGGTGGTGCTTGAGCGTGGGCGCATCGTTGAAATCGGCGATCACGACACGCTACTGGCGCAGGACGGCGCCTATGCACGTCTCTACGAGGCGCAAGCCCGCATTGAGGGCGAACATTGATGGACATCGGCTTCACACTTACGCAGGACTCACGAGGCCGCTTGCAGCTGACCCTCGCCGACGGCGCGGTGCACGAGGCCGTGGTACCGGTGCGGGCCTTTCCGCTCACCGCACCCGACGAATGCATCGGCCTGGTATCGGGCGGTGGCCATGAAGTGCTTAATATCGAGCGCTTGTCGACCTTGACCGAACCGGCACGCAGTCTGCTGACGACGATCCTCGCCGCGCGGGAGTTCGTGCCAAAGATTGAAGCAATCCTTGCGTGCAGCGCGTTTGCCACACCGAGCACCTGGACGGTGCGTACTGACCGGGGCGAAACCGAGTTTGTGCTTAAAGCCGAAGAAGACATCCGCCGCCTCGACCAGGGTCGTCTCATGATCAGTGACACTCACGGCCTGCAATTTGAAGTGGTCGATCAGAGCAAGCTGGATAATCACAGCCGCCGCATATTGACGCGCTTTCTGTAGTTATATTCCGCACCGGGCAAAACGACAGACGGGTTGCCAGCCTGACTCTGATCAATGCAGCGCGTGCTCGAAAGGATCAAACTACGCGCATGTTTAAAGCCAGTGCCGAGTAGGTTCGCGGCGCGGCCCGCTCGTGATGGTTGCGGATTTTGTCATGCCCATCATTCAACTCGCTGCGCTCATTACCCTCGCCAATAGCGCGCCCGTAGTGGCTCGCCATCTGCTGGGTGATTTATGGCAGCAGCCCATCGACGACGGTATTGTGCTGCGCGATGGCCAGCGCCTGTTCGGTCGCTCCAAAACCTGGCGCGGCTTGGTTGCGGCAAGCCTGGCTTGTGCACTGCTGGCACCACTGATGGGCATGGCTTGGCAACTTGGCCTTGCCGTCGGCGCGTTGGCGATGGCCGGTGACCTCGTCGCGAGTTTCAGCAAGCGCCGCTTGGGACTGGACGCTGGCCAGCGCGCGCCGCGTCTGGACAGTGTTCCTGAAGCCCTGCTGCCCGCTGTGGTGCTACGCGAGCAGCTGCTGTTGACGTGGCTCGATGTGCTGCTGGTTGTGGTGCTTTTTGTGCTCGTTGTGCGTCTGGCTTCACCGCTGCTTTTTGTGCTGCGACTGCGTACACAACCGTGGTGAGACATCAAACCTGCGGGGACTTATGAGCGAATTCAGCGTGCTGACCTACAACATGCATAAGGGTTTCAGTGGTGACGGCCGCCGCACCTTCGTTTTACCGCGCATGCGCGAGGCTCTGGCCAGCAGCGCTGCCGACGTCGTTTTTTTGCAGGAAGCCCAAGGCGAACACCGTCGCCATGCGGAGCGCGTGATTGAATGGCCAGGTGCCTCACAGTTCGATTTCATTGCGGACCGCTTGTGGAGTCACGCCGTTTACGGTCAAAACGCGCGTTATGACCATGGCCACCATGGCAACGCCATCTTGAGCAAGTATCCGCTGTTCGACGCCCAGAACATCGACGTTTCACCTTATCCGTTTGCCGCCAGTCGCAGTTTGTTGCATGCCTGCATCGAGATGCCGCACCCGATCACCCGTGTGCATCTGGTGTGCATCCATTTCGGTTTTATAGGCATTGAACGTCGGCCACAAATTCATCGCTTATGTGAACACATTGAAGCCCGTATCCCGCATCACGAAGCCTTGATCGTCGCCGGCGATTTTAACGACTGGTGGGGACGGGCGGAACGGGAGTTCAACAGCGCGCTCGGCCTGCGGGAGGTGTTCCACGAATTGCACGGTCGCCGCGCGCGCAGCTTTCCGTCCTGGGCGCCGCTGTTTCCCATGGATCGCATTTATTGCCGTGGCATGGAACCTCGTGTTGCAACGCGTCTGAGCGGCGCGCCGTGGCGGACACTGTCAGATCATGCGCCGCTGCTGGCTAGCTTCACGCTGTGAGGGCAGCACATCACCGTCGTCTTCATAGTCGTCGAGGGCGTTGGACCCTAGCCAACGGCCTGACCGCATTCCGTCTGTTTATCGCCGCACCAATACTGGTGATCTTCGCTGTGAGCGGTTGGCGTGAGGGTTTTGTGTGGATGCTCCTGGCCTCGTTTACGAGCGATTTTCTCGACGGCACCGTCGCGCGTCTGACGGGCGGCATTACCCACTTTGGCGCGCGTCTGGACTCCTGGGCCGACGGTGCAGCCTATTGCGCGATTACCCTGGGCATGTGCCTGTTATGGCCGCAGCTGGTCGCGCAGGAGTGGCCGGCTTTTGTTGCCATCATCGCGAGTTTTTTCCTGCCCGGTGCATTCGGGTTTATGAAGTTCGGGCGTTTCACCAGTTATCACACCGTGTTAGTGAAGCTAGCGGTCGCTAGCACAGCGGCGGCCCTGCTCCTGGTTTTGTGGGGTGGGCCGGTCTGGCCGCTGTACATTGCGGCACTGCTGGCGCTCGCGGCGGCGCTGGAAGAGCTCGCCATCAGCTGCGTACTGAAATCGCCACAGTCCAACGTCGGGAGCATCCTTAAGGTCTGGCCAGGACGGCAGCGAACGCGACGCTGATTCCCCAGCTGGGCGGGGGTGGACGGGTCGCGGGACGGCTATCATCGGCGCTCAGCCAATAGGAGCAAACGGTGATGTTCAAAGTGATGGTCATGATCAAACGTAAGTCCGGCATGAGCATGGCGGATTTCATTAACTACTACGAAACCAGACATGCCCCGCTTGGCGCCAGCAAGGTGCCCAATCTGAAACGTTACGTGCGTCACTTCATTCGCCCCTACGGCAATGATATTTACAGCGCCGATGTCGAGCCGCTCTACGATGTTTTAACCGAGATCTGGTTCGACGATGAAGCTGATTTTAAGCAAGGCATGGCCTATCTGTCGGATCCACAGACCGCCGCTATCATCGGCGCTGACGAAGAAAAGCTGTTCGATAAATCTTCTATTCGTTTCATGATTATGGAAGATCATGAGACCAAGTTGCCGCTCTGAGTTGCGGCCCAGGCGCGGCAAAACGCGGTTTTGTGTCACTCACATGACAGCCTGTGTCGAGCCATCAAGGCCGAGCTGTTTGGCCTGTGCTTGTGCGAAATGGCGGCGTCCTCGCCGCACGGCGTCACCCACACAAGTGCGCAACAGCCGCACATTTCAGTTAGGCTTGGTTGCATCGCAGCTGTCGTCGGCTGTGTTTATTAGGAGAGTGTTATGAGTTTAAAAGACAAGCTGGATGAAATCCGCAGTGGCGGGATGAAGATGATTCCTGCTGACAAGCTGGCAATCATGCAAAAGGCAACGGCCGATCTGCGTGCTTCGGGTATTGTGGACAAGGTCATCAAGGTCGGTAGTGCATTACCGGCTTTTGAGCTGACCAATATGCGAGGTGCGCTCGTGACATCGCGCGATTTGCTCAGCCGTGGCGCAATCGTGCTCAGTGTCTTTCGTGGTCATTGGTGACCCTACTGCGTCGCGGAGCTGTATGCTCTGCAAAACATTGTGGCTCCCCTGCGTGATCTCGGCGCAACCCTCGTGGCCTTGTCGCCGCAGCGACCCGAACACGGTTTAAGTATTGTCGAAAAGAACAAACTCGACTTCGACATCCTCAGCGATCCGCACAACGATTATGCAGCGAGCCTGGGGCTGCGTTTTAAGCTGCCCAGCGAATTGCAAACGGTTTACAGCGGCTTTGGCATCGACCTGCCCCTGTTTGGCGGTGATGATTCCTGGACCCTGCCAATGCCTGGCCGCATCGTTATCGACAGCCAAGGTATCGTTCGTGCGGTAGACGTCGACCCCGACTACACCACCCGACCCGAGCCCGAAGTCACTTTGGCGGCGGTCAAAAAGCTGAGCAGCTAGATTAGGCAAAGGCGTTCAAGCCGCGAGCGTAAATGGCTGGGGAATACATCGAATGTATTCCCCCAGCGCGCCGACGTGCGCTGAGAATTTTCAGTCCTGACCAGCAGCCGGGGGCGGCCCGCTCAATGATTTAAGCAGCGCAAGCAATACTGCGCCGTTCGGCGTTCCGAGCCCGGTGCAAGGGTCAAAACCGTGGCCTGCTTCGAATCCGACATCGCCGTCGAAAAAACGGTTATCACCTTGCGTAATGTCTTTCAGAGCACCACTGGCGGATGAGGTTTGGGCATACAGCAGCGGGGTCAAGCAGCCAACTCGGCGGCCGAGGTTCTGGTTCAGTCGAGCGACCAGGGCGGCCCAAATCGGCGTTGCCGCACTGGTGCCCCCGCACAGCGCCCATTCCCCCGCGAGCCTGAAGCGCATACCACATTGAGGATCGGCCACCGCCGCCACGTCCGGTAGCCAGCGGTTAGTTGTCATCATGCCAGCGTCTCTCGTCGTGAGTGTCGGCATCGGATCCGGAATGGCCTGCCATAACGGACGCAAGAAGATATGACTGAAACCGCCGCCGGTTGCGCCATGCACGCAGTTCAGGTTCTGCCAATCTTGATCGGGGTTAGGTGGAAAATCAGCGTTCCACACCACCTCGCCTCGTGTGTCAGCGCAGATAGTGGTGCCACCGCAAGCGAGTGCATAGGGGCTGCTGGCTGGGAAAGTAACGTCGGGATAACCCACTTCGCCAACGTGAGGGTCGTTCACATTTTCGTTTGACGCACCCCAGTCGCCGCTGGCGCAGCAGATGGTCACACCCATATGAGCTGCAGCCAAGAACAGATCATTGATCTGCAGAGCGGCAAATTCGTCCGAATTGTTGTCCAGTAGTCCACTTTCGCGCACACCCCAGCTGATGGACAACACCGACGGCTGCGGCTCCGTGCAAAACAGCGCGTGACCGATGCTGAATAACAGTGCACGCATCGAACCCAAACTGAAAAACACTTTGATGGTGGCCCTGGGCAGCAGCGCACCAATGATAGAGACGTCCATCGTGACTTCGCTGTAGTCCTTCGCGTTTTCCTGGAAAATCGCCGCGCTGTCACCATTCATCCATCGGGCAAAATTCGCCGCCATCCGTTGGTCGGAGGGCGCACCAAGGACATACGAGCGGTTCTGACCAACTCCCGACGGCGAATGCACCGGAACATCGGAGATGTCTGGTCGCGGGTCAACGCCAAGGCGCTGGAAAAAATCAAAAACGTCGGCGGGGTTATAACCGCCCCCCATTTCAATGATGCCCACACATTGGCCGTCGCCACTGCCCGGCGGAAATGCGTAATAAGTCTCCACCGCCACAGGCGTGTCGAGTTTGAGACGCTCGTCGGTCAGCTTGACTCCGTAGCCGTTTTTAAGTCCGCTGGTGGTATTGGGACGCGTGGTATGCATGAAATCGTCGAGACCCAGCACGGTCTCCACGCAGGGGCCGAGCTTTGCGCGCAGCAGTTCGCTGCCGAAATAGTTTTCGGGATCTCCTTGCGCGCCGCCCGCACGATTGCGATAGGCAAGCACTGTCGTGCCAAATGCCTTTTCGACGTCACCTTGTGTGCCGCGGACGGCGACCATGCGCAGACATTTGTATAATTTTTCTTGCTTTGGATCGTTCAGATTTTTGTCGACAATGGTGAGCCCGTGCTGCGCGAAGTATGCCTCCACCGCTGCGATCTCTTGGTCGGCAGCCCCATAAAGTGCAAGGACGCTTTCACGCGTGAGATATTCAAACCGAGGAGGGGTGGCGGGAATTTTTTTGCGCCGACGAACCACGACCGTCAATAACATGAGCGTCTTATCGGCAAGCTGCGGTGAGGGTGCTGCGGAAGTGTCGAGATTCGAGTTGACTTGCATCTGCGCGCCTGTATGGTGGTTAACGAGTAAGTCAAAACTACAAGTAGGGGGCAGTATGGATTCCTTCCAAGACGATATCATCGTTGCCGGCGACGATGGCACCTTATATCGAATTAGCCAGGGAAACCTGGCGCGCTTCCAAGTGCCCAGCACCGATGAACTTTACAATACGGTCAACCCCCTACTGGCCGGTGGTGTTACCGTGGCGGTCATACCGAATCAATTGGGAACGGTTCGCGCAAACGGCAACATGATGTGTTATCTGCTGAACCTCGCCAGCCTCAAAAAGCCCCAAGACCCATCAAAGTCCTGACGATAGAAGTGCATCCCTGGTGCTGGCGAGCCACGACCAGCGCGGCTTAGGAAGTGGGCACTGACGCCGACCCAGTCCCGTCGCGGAATGTGGGCACGTCGAGCCCCGGCCCGCTGCCACGAACGATGAAGACGTTTATGGCGGGCACCCACCGTTGTGCGTCGACCGGTGAAACATTGCAGCGCATATCCCCTTGGTTGCCGCTCATGGGCATCACGCGCGTTGCGAATATCACCGGGCTCGATACGCTTGGCATTCCGGTGGTGATGGTCTGTCGACCCAATGCCCGCTCACTGTCGGTTGCCCAGGGGAAGGGCACGACGCTTGATGCCGCGCGTGTCTCAGGCCTTATGGAGTCGATCGAGTTCTGGCATGCGGAACGCATTACGCGGCCCCTGGTGATCGGCAGCGTGCGTGATCTCAAGTTCAGCCGCCACTTGATCAACGTTGGCCGCCTGCCTCGACTGACAGTCAGTACTTTTGACGAACACCATCGCACCCTATGGATCGAGGGCCATTGCCTGCTCGCGAACCGGGGGACGTGGGTGCCCTATGAATGTGTACATACCGACTACCGCCTGCCGTTGCCAACTGGCTCCGGGTCTTTTCCGATGAACTCCAATGGACTGGCTTCAGGCAATCATCCGCTCGAAGCCATAACCCACGCCATTTGCGAGGTCATCGAAAGAGACGCCAGCGCGCTGTGGTTTGCCGGCGGCGATGTGGCGCGTAGAACGCTACGGCTGACACTCGATACAGTGACCGATGCGACTGGCCGGCAACTGCTCGACAACTTCGCGCGCGCCGGGGTGTTAACCGCCCTGTGGGACACTACCAGCGATATTGGTGTGCCGAGCTTTGTCTGCGAAATAGTTGACGATGAGGCTCATAGCGCAAGTGCCACTGGACCGAGTACCGGCATGGGCTGTCATCCGTCACCAGCCATCGCGCTGGCGCGCGCCCTCACTGAAGCCGCGCAGAGCCGGCTGACAGGTATTGCGAGTTCGCGGGACGATCTTGCACCGACGGACTATCAGTTGTTCCGCAGCGGCGACCTACTCGCACCCATTCGCGCGGAGTTCCGCGATGTCCCGACTACAATTAATTATCAAACCATCCAAGGCCGCATCTGTGAAACCTTCGAAGCGGATCTCGACTACCTGCTCGAAGCGCTGAGGGCAGTGGGTATCGCCGAAGTAATCGTGGTCGACCTGACTCACGAAAATCTTGGGCTCCCGGTGGTCCGCATCATCATCCCCGGACTGGAGGCACCCCACGAATCGCCGGGTTATGTGCCTGGTCCCCGGGCACGCGCACGTCAGCAGGGCGAGCAGCGCAGCACTGCGCCATGAGCATTGTGATCTTCGTCGGGCCGACGCTCGATAATGCCTGCGCCAAGCGCGAGCTCCATGCCACATTTCTGCCGCCCGCGAGGCAAGGCGATGTGTATCTTGCCGCCCGTGCGCGCCCGTGGGGTATAGGCCTTATCGATGGCTATTTCCAACATGTGCCGGCGGTCTGGCACAAAGAAATTCTGTGGGCGTTAGCGCAGGGCATACATGTGTTTGGTGCCGCCAGCATGGGCGCGTTACGTGCTGCCGAGCTGGCGGCCTTTGGCATGCGTGGCGTCGGAAACATCTTCGCCGATTATGAGCGTGGCGTGCTCCATGACGATGATGAGGTGACAATTCTGCACAGCGATGCCGATAGCGGATACCGCACGATGTCCGACGCGATGGTCAACATACGCGCCACAGTCGCCGCCGCAGTCGCCCAAGGCATCATCGGGACGAAGCTCAGTGAAGAGCTGCTGACGACCGCGAAAGGCGCTTTTTATCAGCAGCGCTCTTACACTGCGTTGCTCCAGTGCGTATCCCAAAATAGTGCTCACCCCGAACAGCTCAAGCGCTTCGAACAATGGCTGCCCGTGGGCAAGATCGATCAAAAGCGCAGCGATGCTATCGCGCTGTTGCATGCCATGGCTGCACATCAACGGCAGCACCCCGGTCCGCTGCATGTCAACTTTCACTTTCAACATACCGACGCTTGGGAACAAGTGCGGCGACGCATACATCTGCAACAGAGCGGCGCATCGCCCGTTGCTGGCCGCGATCAGAGCGACGAAGTCCTAAGCGAGTTTCGTCTACTGGGGCCCGCGTATGTCGCGGCCCGCGACAACGCTTTTGTGCACGCACTTTGTGAGGCACTGGTGGCAAGCACCGCAGAAAACTCCGACGTGTCCTTGCTTGAGGACGCGATACTCGAATTTCGTCGGCACCACGGACTGCTGGAGGCAGGTAGCCTCGAACCCTGGCTCGATCGGCAAGGCCTCGACAACAATGGCTTGTTACAACTTCTGCGCGATGATTTAACGGTGCAACGCCAGCGCGTGCTGTTTGACGCGGAAATCGAACGGGTGCTGGTTCAGCAATTGCGCCTGTCCGGTTGTTATGCGGGCCTGCAGGCGCGTGCGGCACACAAACGGGTCATGCTTTGCTCCTCGGGTTTGGACAACCCTTCTTTGGTTGATGCCGGCATCGACGAAACGGCGTTATGGGACTGGTATTTCGACACCTACCTCGCCATTGCTGTGCGTCCCGACCTCAGTGCCCATGCACGCACCCTCGTTTGCACAGTCGACATGCTGCGACACGAAGTGCTGCGCGAATGGTGCTTTCAGATGCGCTGTGGGATCAAAACCTGATCATGGATTGCACCGTCTGTGGACAGAGCAGTCCCGATGGTTTCCGTTTCTGCGGTTACTGCGGCGGCGAGCTCACACGCATACCCGTAGCGCCGGTTGCTGGGGACCGGGATGAAGACCTCAGCACTGAACGGCGCAGGCTGACCGTCATGTTCTGCGATCTCATGGATTCGACATATTTTGCGAGTGATATGGATCCCGAGGATACTCATCTGATCCTGCAGCAGTACCACAACCTCTGCGATCGCCTGGTAAGTCAGCGTGGCGGCTATATTGCGCAACATCTTGGCGATGGCGTGCTGGCCTACTTCGGCTTTCCCCAGGCGCATGAAGACGATGCCGCACGCGCCATTGCGGCCGGGCTGCAAATTGCGGCCGAACTCCCTCATCTGCGCCCCGCCGCAGCCTTGCCTGCCGGCGCATCGCTCGCGGTGCGCATTGGTATCCATAGCGGCGAAGTGGTCACAGCCGATATCGGGCGAGGTGCGCAAAGCGAGCGCCTCGCGCTCGGCGAGGTGCCCAATCTCGCTGCACGATTGCAAGGACTGGCTGAGCGTAACAGCGTGGTGGTAAGCGCCGCGTCCTACGCGCTCGCAGCGGCAGCCTTCGAATTTGTTCCCCGTGGCCTGCATGCAGTCAAAGGACTCTCCAAGCCCATCGAGGTGTATCGCGCCTTGCGGCGCACCTCGTTACGGGAAAATTTTCACGCCGGACCGGTGAATGACATGGTTGGCCGGACCGTGGAACTCGCGCGTCTGGAAGCGCTGTTTAACGAAGCGTGCGCGGGTCACACCCGCAGCATCGCAGTGGTTGGCGAACCGGGCATCGGCAAAACCCGTTTGATCCGAGCTTTTGAGCCCCGCCTGGCCAGCACACCACACGCGTGGCTGTTCTGTCGCTGCAGTTCTGATGGCGGCACAACTTTTTTGCAGCCGCTCGTGGAGATGTTGTCGGAGTGGTGCGGGATCAGCGCCGGGCTCGACGCGGCCCAACAACACGCCGCACTTCGGCGCAACCTGAGGACACTGTTCGATGTCGCTGATGCCGGCATCCAGGCAGCGCTTGCGCGCCTGTTGAACTTGCCGCCCACCGACGCTACACCACTGCTCGCGGGTCGCCCGGAAGACCAGAAAGAGCAGATTTTTGGCGCTCTTATTGCCTGGTTGGGCGCGCACTGTCACACACGCCCCATGGTCTTGTTGATTGAGGATATGCATTGGGCTGATCCGTCGACGGTCGAATTGCTGGAGCGCATGCGGCATGCATTCGACGATGCACGTGTATTGTTCGTCATGGTGTTGCGCCCCCAGAGTGAGGCCTTCGCAAGCTTACAGCGCCAGGGCATCGAGATCTTGACGCTCGCGCCGCTTTCCGTCGCGCAGACGCTCCGACTGATCAGTGACTGCGCCCAGGATATTTCAGACCAACAAGTGCAGGCAGTACTAAGCCGCGCCGATGGTGTGCCTTTGTTCGTGCAGGAACTTGCTCGACTTGTGGTGGGCGGAGCTGCCATTGAACCGAGCAGCGCACCGCTGCCGGATAGGGTGCGTGATTTGTTCACTGCACGTCTCGACAGTCTCGGCGAATCCAAGCGCATCGCGAGTATGGCGGCGGTTATCGGTTTCGAGTTCAGCGCTGATTTGCTGTCGCTCGTCGCAGGAAGTGACGCCACCCCATTGCATTTGCACCTCGACACTTTGATGCGTGAAGGGATCGTCTTCCAGCGCGGCCCAGATGAATCCTACGTGTTCAAACACGCCTTGATTCGCGATGCAGCGCTTGCGAACTTGTTGAAGCGCAATCTGCGTAACTACAACCACCGTGTTGCAACGTCCCTCGAAGACAACTACCCCGACGAGTGCAATGCACGCCCCGACCGCCTCGCGCGCCACTGGGGACAGGCCAATCAACTGGCCCGCGCGCTACCCTACTTTGCCGCTGCCGCGGACCGTGCACGAGCGGTTTACGCCAATAGCGAAGCGATCAATCTTTATCGTGAAGCGATCGAAGTCAGTCGACGGCCCGCGCTTGGCAGCAGCGCTCCTGTAACCGTGGAGCTTTTGTATCGGGTGCAGGAAGGCTTGGCTGACGTATTGACCCTGGTACGCCGGCACGGTGACGCGGTTACGACATTGAACACCCTGCTCGTGGACGTCGAAGGCCGCGACCACATCCGTCGCGCGCGCCTGCACCGCAAGGCAGGTATGGCGAGCCGTGATAGTGAGCCGCACGGCATACCGCGCATGCTCGCGGCGCTCGAAGAACTTGGTGAGGCACCAACGGGGGCGATTGATCCCCACGACTGGTGGGCCGAGTGGCTGCAGGTCAAGTTCGAGCTGTCCAAAACGTATTATCAGTTAGTCCGTGTGCCGGAAATGATGTTGGTTGCGCGGGAGATAGAGCCCTTGCTGCGCGAGTATGGCACGCCGTATCAGGAGGCGGAGCTGGCGAATCAACTACTGTTGATCGATCGTCGCCTGCAGCGTTTTGCGCCGACCCCGGAGTGCCTTAAGTACAGCACCGATTTTGTACTGGCTGCGCAGCGTTCAAAGGATCTGCCCCTGCATGCCGCCGCGTGCACTGCGTTGGCTATGGTGCTTATGGATCATGGTCAGTTCGGTGCCGCAGAAAAAGAATTCGTGCATGCGCTGGATCTGTGCGAACGCTCCGGCCATCGCTCCGCAGAAATTCGTGCCCTGGTTTATTTTGCAGTATTGAGCAGACGTCAGGGCAACGTTGCACGATGTGTGTGCTTGAGCGAAAAAGGGCGCGCCTTGGCGTTGTCCGCCAAGATGCAGGTGTACGTCGGTTCCTGCGATGGAAATCTATCGTGGGCGGCATTCAAGCGCGGCGAGTCAGCGCTCGCCTTGGAACTTGGGGAAAGCGCACTCGCCGGTCTGCAGGCGGCCAGTGCTCGCTCGCCGTTTTTCTGGATAGCATTGTTGCCTCTCGCTGCCATCCACGCCGCGTGTGGTGACTGGCGGCGATGTGTCGATTGCCTGGCGCAGATGCTGGACAAGGACCAGCAGCTATTGAGTGAAGAGTTGATGATTGCGATCACAGCTGCGGTCACCGCGCGCGCGATGAGCGCAAACACTTTGCAATCAAGGTGCAGCGCGGCGCTGCGTCTGGCAGATCTGTATCGGTATCTTTAGACATGCGATCGCTGTTGGGCAACGGTATGAACAAGCCCTGTGATGGCGCTTGCGGGCATGAAGCTCGTGAGCACCTTGCCGGCATCACTACAGTGCCCATAGGTCATGGGTTTGATCTTCAATACACGCTCGTTGATCGACATAGAACTTATTCACGATGCGCCACTGCGAGTCGACTTTCGCAAGTTGCAAGGTATCGGTGAATACACCGTTAAAATCGAATACCGCGACGGCCGCGCACGGATTGGTGATGTGGATGGCGGTGATCTTGCCTTGCATTTCGGGTGCCGGTGCCCGCTTTGTCCAGCCGTCGATCACTTCATTCATGGGTCGCGCGCTCAACTGAAGCTTGCCTTCTTTATCGCGCACATAACCTTTCATATGACAGACGTCGACCGCGAAAGCGGCCTCCAAGCGCGCACGGTCGGCGGTTTTAAACCCTTCGAAATAATTGAAGATGGTGGTGCTGATGGCGTCGTAGTCAGAAGTCATGGTTGTTTCCTGAGTGTGGATCGCTATCAGAGCGCGTCCGCTGCGTGGCAGCAAGCGTTGCAGCCGTTATAGCGTATCGCTCACCAGTGCCCGGTGGCGGCCAGATAGGGTGACACTTCCGCCGTGCTCCAGCCCAGCGGCTGTGCGCCTGGCAAAAGCAGGGTTTCACGTACGCGCAGGCGCAGCAGGCGCTGTGCACCGGCGAAGGCTGCGACCGCGTGAGTGTCCTCAACCACTTGGGTGTCGACGGCGAGGTGCAACAGATCGCCCTTTGCATAGTCCGCAAACAGCAGGCCGGCCCTCGGGTTCAAGAGCAGATTGCCCAGAGTATTAAAGAAGTTGTTGCCGGTGAAATCCGGCACCGTCAGGGTGACGTCGTCGTCGATGCGAACAAAACCCGGCTTGCCGCCGCGATGCGAAACGTCCACACCATGGGCGCGATCGAGGTCAGCGGCCGCGGCAGGATGGGCGGTGGCGATATAAAAAGTGTCGGCTGCACTGATCAG
>JAYUQF010000639.1:0-2446 GCA_043756885.1 Pseudomonadota bacterium | reverse complement strand
CCAAGCATGTCGCGCTCGGCGTCAGCGCTAATTAATACAGCATTGACGGTGCCGGCATAGAGCCGTCCGCGCGCGGGTCGGGTTAACGATCGCTGAATCGGTCACGACCAAATGGCGACGCAAGGCCGACACGAGCGTTTCGCTTGATTCAACCTTCTCCGGTCTGTCTCTGTCGTCGATTAAATCAGCACGACTGGAATCGAGACAGAAATGCAAAACGGCGCTCTTTGCGCGTGATCTACCTCACTCAGCTTTCCAAAAATCAGACCGGCCTGCGCTGCAATCTCGCATCAACGTCGCCGTCGATTTGTGGAATACGGCGTCTTCGCGTGAACCCGGCTCTAACCTGCTCGCTGTAAGCCCTTGCGGCGATTGCGCCTAGGGATCTAGACCTCATCGTGTCGACCGTCGATTTTCCGGTGAGATGGGCGGCGACCCGCCGCTTTTTTGACCACGGTCTTGGCGTTCAACGCTCTGTCAATATCTATCAGACCGCTGCCGACTCCGCACGCACTAAAGGCATCATCATTGCCGACACCAAGTTTGAGTTTGGCCTGGATGCCAATGACGAACTCGTTTTAATCCGCACCTCAAACACCGCGTTGCGCGATCACTAGCGGCGCTATGGCTGGCGCTGCATTTTTCTGCGTAGGTGCAAATTATTCGCACACAAGAGTTGCAAAAAAAGGTGCGAATAAATTCGGCACCTACAACAAGAGCCTAACTTGACCCTCGCATTTCCAAGATCTCCACCGCGGGCAAGATCTTGCCTTCCAGAAATTCCAGGAACGCGCCACCGGCGGTTGAGATATAGGAGATGTTGTCGCTGACGCCAAACTTGGCAATGGCCGCGAGGGTGTCGCCGCCGCCGGCGATGGAGAACGCTTTGGAGGCGGCGATGGCGCGTGCCAGCCGCTCGGTACCGGCTGCGAAGTTGTCGAATTCGAAAACACCTAAAGGACCGTTCCAGACTATGGTGCCGGCGGTGGCGATGACCGCACATAGCGCGTCAAGGCTCTGCGGCCCCAGATCCATGATCATGTCATCGGCACTAACATCGTCCACACTCTTGGTCTGGGCAGGGGTGGTCTCGCTGAATTCTTTACCGCACACCACATCGATGGGCATCGGAATCTGGGCGTCGCCGGCGATCAGGCGCTGGGCGATATCGAGCATTTCGCGCTCGCACAGCGATTTTCCAACTTCTTTACCGGCGGCGGCCAGGAAGGTATTGGCGATGCCTCCGCCGACCACCAGCTGATCAACTTTACCCACCAGGGATTCCAGCAGGTCGAGTTTGGTCGAGACCTTGGAGCCGCCGACGATCGCAACCAACGGCCGTGCTGGCGCTTTCAGCGCTTGATGCAGGGCTTCAACTTCGGCCATCAACAACGGACCTGCGCAAGCGATGGGCGCAAATTTGGCGACGGCGTGGGTCGACGCTTGTGCGCGGTGTGCGGTGGCGAAGGCATCGTTAACAAAAACGTCGCATAACGCGGCCATACGTTTGGCGAGTGTTTCGTCGTTGGCGTTTTCGCCGACCAGAAACCGTGTGTTTTCGCCCAGCGTAATTGTGCCGGGTTGTAACTCAACGCCGTCTATCCAATTGGCTGCAAATCTGACCGGTACACCCAACAAGGTGGACAGTGCACCGACCACCGGCGCCAGCGAAGAATCGGCTTCGACTTGCCCTTCTTGGGGGCGCCCCAAGTGCGATATCACCAGCACCGCCGCGCCAGCATCGAGTGCCAGGCGCAGGGTCGGTAAGGCAGCGCGCAAGCGCGTATCGTCGGTGATCTTGCCGTGTTTCATCGGCACGTTGAAATCTTCGCGGATTAAAACGCGCTTAGCCCGCAGATCAAGTGAGCTCATCGCCAACATGGTGTCAGCCCCGAGCTTTGACCATGGCGATAGTGGTATCGAGCATGCGATTGGAGAAGCCCCACTCGTTGTCGTACCAGGACAGCACCTTAACCATCGTGCCGTTAATGACCTTGGTTTGGGACGACTCGAAGATCGACGACGCCGGGTTGTGATTGAAGTCGATGGACACCAGCGGCTCGTCGTTCACCACCAGGATGCCCTGCAGCGGACCACTCGCGGCGGCGGCGTTGATAATCTCAATGACTTCCTGGGTGGAGGTTTCACGCGCGGCCTGAAACGTCAGATCAACCAGCGATACATTGATGGTCGGCACACGCACAGCGTAACCATCAAGCTTGCCATTCAATTCCGGCAGTACCAGACCAACCGCGGCGGCAGCACCGGTTTTGGTCGGGATCATCGACTGTGTCGCCGATCGCGCGCGGCGCAGATCGGTGTGATAAACATCGGTCAGCACCTGGTCATTGGTGTAGGCATGGATGGTGGTCATGATGCCGGCGACCAAGCCAATCTTGTCATGTAGCGGCTTGACCAGCGGTGCCAGACAGTTAGTCGTGCAGGA
>JAYUQF010000638.1:0-2447 GCA_043756885.1 Pseudomonadota bacterium | reverse complement strand
TCGGCGTAGGGCTGGCCGGCGCCGATGGCGACCGGTACCAGTTCGATGCTCAACTTCTGCGCTACCGCTTCGGCCGCCGCGTGCCAGTTTGCGCCGTCCTTACCCGTGATCAGTACAAAAGCGCCGTTGCGGCCATTCAGATCATGGGTAGAAAGATCGTGCCCGTCGCGGCGCAGCCAGGCATGGGGCAGACGCTGGCCAGGACGTGTGCTGGGCTGATATTTGCCACCCATGGGATCGGGGATCGCCGCCGGTGTGCCATCGGCGAGCAGTGCGCCTTGTGCATAACAAAAGCCGATCTCCAGATCATGGGCCTGGAACTCAGTGCGCTGGGTTTCGAATATTTCCGCCGCACGGGCACGGCGTGTGGCGCCCATGGGCGTATCGGCAAAAAAGGTCTCGAAGGTCGCGTGACGCATCTGCGCGGACTGTAACGGTGAAAACCCCATACCCGCATCGAGTACCGCGTGGTTCATGGCGGTGAACATTGCCCAATCAACATTGCGCCGTCCGATCGGTTGGCGCTCTGTTTCGAAAGTTTCGAGCAGTTTGCGCTCAGCTTTTCCGCCAATCACGGCGGCGAGTTTCCAGGCCAGGTTATGCGCATCCTGCACGGCGGTGTTGAGACCCAGTCCGGTGGTCGGTGGATGGCGATGGGCTGCGTCCCCGGCCAGGAACACGCGGCCCGCGCAATAACGCTCGGCAAGCACCGCTTCCAAGGTCCAATGACTTATTTTGTGCACCTTGAGGTCGGGCATCGGCAACTTCAGCAAAGCGCGTAACCACGGTTTGACCGTTTCTTCGTTGATGTTGTCGCCACCCTCGGCCGGGAAGCTGAAATGGATGATCCATTCTTCCGAGTGTTTGCCCCAGGTCGGGCCCATCGGTACCATCGCACCGCTGCCAAAAGCGCCCGAGCCTTCGGGATTGATAAACCAGGTGATGAGACAGGCTTCATCCCACCACGGCGACAGATCTGCCGTTACGTGGGAACTGACGATACGGGCAACACTACTGAGTCCGTGGCTATTAATCCCCAGCATGGCGCCGACGGTTTTGCCGCCGTCAGCGCCAACTAGATACTGCGCGCGCACCGTGTAGCTGTGATCCTTGACGACGTCCTTGACCGTCGCGCTCACGCCTTCGTCGTCTTGCGTGAAGTTCAGCAGTTCGTGGCCAAAGCGCAGACGCTCTGGTGCGCGCTGCTCCGCGTGCCTGCGTAATAACGGCTCAAGACGGATCTGCGGATAGTTGCTGGATAAACACGCGCTGTCTTGCGCATAGGTGGGTGCAATCTTGCCACCGCCAAAGGCGTCAATCGTATAAAACGTTTTGCCATCAAGTGGGCCGTCACCCCCCAGCGAGGTGCACCAGCGCACCTTGCCCATATTGGCGGGCGGTGTTCCAACCGCATAAATGGCATCGGCTACACCATGTTGACGGAACACTTCCATGGTGCGTTGGTTGAGGTAGTGGGCTTTGGGCAGGATTGAAGTACTTGCATGGCGTTCAACCAGCAGATGCGCAACGCCTAGATCGGATAACAGTAGCGAGGTGGTGAGCCCACATGCACCACCGCCGACGATCAATACCGGTACTTCGAAGTCGTAATTATTGTTTGCTGCAGACACCGCCTGCTTCTTCCGATCAGCGCTCACTCAACACTGGCAAACAAGGCCATGGCATGGGGCATCGGCGCACCGGCCAGTGCCCAGCTGCGGGTCTGTAACTGCGCCGGCGGTATGCCGCGCTTGAATTCTTCCAGCATGCGTTGCGGATCGTAGACCGGTCCAACCGGGTCGGCTGCAAATTCAGGCCCACGCATATAGTTAGTGGCAGCATCGGCATGGGCAAAATTGTCGACTTGCATTTCGATGTACTGACCATCGGGGTCGCGGTAGTACAAGGACGTGGTCACGCCATGCTGAATCGGCACGCGCGGTTCGATGCCATGGGCCTTCAAGCGCTCAAAGCGCGCCAGCAAGGCGCCCAGATCGGAAAAGGTATAAGCGGTGTGCATGAGGCCGACGCTATTGGGTGCACGTTCAGCAAAGGGCTGGCCAGGCGGTGGATTCAAAAATGCAAGGCGATGATGTTCGTCGTCGTAGGTGATGAAACAAATCATCGGGTCTTCGTACACCACATGCGCGTCGAGCACCGTGCAGTACCAGTCGCGCATCGCATCGCGGCGATTGGTCATAAGCACGACGTGGGCGAATTTAGGCTGCGTTGTCATGTTTTGCTCCCCAAGATTGTTGTCAACCGTCCCATCGCCGCGCTGCGTGCGGCGAAGCCGTTGATGATGTGAGCGGTTTCAGCTCACTGCCAGCGCGCTGATGGCCTTGCGCGTCGCCACCAGCCGGTCTTCATTGACCGGACTGACAGCGATCACAGGCATATCCGCACCCGCTGCGCGGAACGCTTCGAGCTGCTCGCGACATTGTGCT
>JAYUQF010000637.1:0-2448 GCA_043756885.1 Pseudomonadota bacterium | reverse complement strand
TAGCGAGCCCACCCAGTAAGTGAGCACTAACCACCAGTGGTTTCAGCAACAAAGTTACCGTCCACATACCGAGCAACCCCTGAAAGATGACTAAGGGCGCAAGCAAGAACACCACTGCGCTGCTGCCCAGGGCGCGGCGCAGATCCGCCTGTGTGGCTGCGGCGGCGAGAATCACGATCCCTAAGCCCAGGGCGCTGGCGAGATATCGATGGAGCATTTCTCGCCAGGCTTTACCGGTCTCCAGGGGACGGCTGTGCCAATCGGGATGCTGAAGATGAACCTCGGGCACCTCGCTTGGCACTGTCAGGCGCCCGTAACAGCCCGGCCAGTCGGGACAGCCCAGACCGGCATCGGTTAGGCGTACGTACGCACCAAGCACAATCACTGTCAAAGCCAACGGGGGCAGAAGATAACTAAGCAGACGCACGGTTTGAGGCATGGTCAATGGATAGCTGAGCCACGCAGCAGTCGTTTTAGATCTTCTTTGATGTCCGCCGGTGGCGCGTCCGCGGGAAAAATCATCATCGCTTTGCGCTGCGAATCCACAATCACGATGCCGTTATCACGCATCAAGCCGGTGCGGGCAGCCGCTTGCTGTGTGAGCAAACTGCGTGCGCCGATATCTACGATGGTTATGGCGAGTCCAAGCGAAGCGGGTGGCGGACTATCGATCAGCGCGGCGACGTGGACGCGGGCGCCTTGGGCGCCCAGCAGGCCGCGGATGGTGGCCAACAACTCTATGCGGCTCACGCACTCGTTCGAGCACAGCCCGGCTCCGAAATACATGAGCCCCCATTCAGCGGGCGCTAATTCAAGTCTGGCCAGTGCCGCCCCAGCGGGGGTGGCGGAAAAGTCGATGGGTGGACGGATCAATTCCCCGTGATTGAGTTGCCGCGGTGGGACCGCCTCGGGGTGCAGTATCGCAAACCACCATGCCACCAGGATCGGAGCGACAAAGGCTGCGAGCACTGCAGCCGGCACCCAGCGGTTGCGTTGGCGCGCGGGTGAGGGAAGGTCTTCAGTCATGGCCGCGTCTTTTTCCATAGAGATTCCACAATCCAATACCTGCCAGTACAAGTGCCATGGCAAACCACTGCACAGCGTAGGAGCGATTACGCGCCGAGCCGTCGCCAGGCAGCTTCCAGTCAACAGAAAGCGCTCCCTGCGCGCCAGGGTCGAGATATAACACCGCCCCCCACAGTGGGCGGTCTAACAGGGCAGCCAGTCCCGGAATTTTCACACTCTGCACTCTAAATACGTCTGGGCTCATGATCTCGGCTTGCTGTGCGCTAGCGGCGAGTTCGATACCGACGACGGGTTCCGGACCAACGTAGCCGCTGATAACCAACGAGTCGGCGGGCGCAAGGATGTCGGGAAGCGTGCCACGAGCGGCAGGCAGCGCGACCCAGCCCCGGTCGACCAGCAGGGCCGCGCCAGTGTCTGATACGAAGAGTGTCAGGATCTCGTAACCAGGACGACCGTGATTTGTGCGATTGTCCAGCACGATGTGTTGGTCGAGATAGTGGCCTCGGACCGTAACCCGGCGCCAGAGATGCTCAGATACGGGGTGGTCAGGTGCCAGCGACTCAAACACCAAAGGCGGCGAGGCTTGGTTGCGCGCGAAGTTCAGGTGCCGAGTTTGTTTTTCGTGGGCACGGTGAAGCTGCCAGACGCCAAGAGACGAAAGACCGGCGCACGCGACGAACAGCAAGAGCGTCAAGCTGATACGAGTCCAGGGTTTGATTGAGACGCTGCGCACAAATAGCCGATAATCAGAGCCGAACCATTCAGATTGTTGAGTAAATCATGACCGAAACCCCGATCGTCAAAGCCGTGATCATAGGGATGTTCATCATGATACTCGTCGCGTTGGGCTCGGCATTTTTGAGTTTGTTCCGTCGTCGCACTGACGACAGCGGCAAAGCGACGGTCAAAGCCCTGACGGTGCGCGTAGGCTTATCGATAGGACTGGTGATCGTCATCGCTATTTTGAACGCACTCGGCATCATTTCTCCGAATTGAACCGCTGAAAAAAAAGCGCCACCGCTAGGGTGGCGCTTCGACGAGTAGGGGTTCTACTTAGAGCCAATAGACGAAGATGAATAACCCGATCCACACAACGTCGACAAAATGCCAGTACCAGGCCACGGCTTCGAACGCGAAGTGATGCTTGGGTGTGAAATGACCCCTCATTGAACGCGCCAGGATTACCGCAAGCATGATGGTGCCCATCGTCACGTGGAAACCATGGAAGCCTGTCAGCAAAAAGAACGTGGCGCCGTAGATACCTGAGTTCATCGTCAAACCGAGCGCATGGTACGCATGGCCGTACTCCTCGGTTTGCAGGAATACAAATGTAGCCCCCAACGCAACCGTCGCGGCAAGACCGAGAATCAACTGTGTGCGGCTCCCTTTCTGCAAACCCCAATGGGCCCAAGTCACCGTCGC
>JAYUQF010000636.1:0-6395 GCA_043756885.1 Pseudomonadota bacterium | reverse complement strand
TCATCAAACCCGGCAGCGGCCCGAACTGCGCATGCAAGGTGCGTTTGCTGCGCCGGAATTCCGATTCGTCGAGGATGTCGTCCACCACCAGCGACATGTTGTGCATCATCTCGACCACGGCAGCGGCGATGATGCATTCGCGTGTGGGGCGTGTGCCGTACTTGGCCATGTAAACGGCAAATGTCGTCAGCGGTCGAAAATATTTAGAACCTTCGCCAAACTGCCATTCCAGAAACGGGCGGATCTCAGCGTCGGAACGCTGCACCCATTCATACAGAAAATCCCGCAGGGCCTGCACCTCCTGCTCAAAGCCCAGGTCACGGATCGGATCGAGCAGCGAGCGACCTGCCGCTGGCCGGCTTTGACCGGAAGTCAGACGACGGTAAGCGTCCATGGGCTGATCTAGAGCTTGGCTCGGGCCACTCGACGATAGGCGTCGCAGCGGTATTTGATGCCCGCGGTTTCGCTCCCGCAGATGCTTGGCAGCGTGTAGCCGGACTGAGGTGCCGGTGGTAGCGGCGGTGCGGGCGGCAGGACACTGTGCTGCAACTCGGCGCGGGCGGATAACACGTCTTGATCCGGGGTGTAGTCGGGCGGCGGCGCAGCGCTTGCAGGTGACGGCGTGGTGAATGCTGTTAGCAGCGGCATCATCGGCATGCTTGGCATAGCCGGGAAGGCCGGGGTGGAAGTCACCGATAGTGTTACTGAAGCAGGCGTTGCCGTAATCGGGTTTGGCGCAATCACGGACGCATCCATGAGTGGCAAACCCTGCGCAGGATCAAAACGCCAATCCCCCGGCCCACCAGGGTTCTCGCTCCGCGCCTGCCCGTACTTCATGCCCGGCGCCAAGGCTGTGCCCAAACCAGTGTTACCCGGCGCGGATAGTTGGCCTTCGACATTGCGTTGCATGATCTCGTAGAGCTGTTGAGCGTCGGCCATCAGCTTCTGCATCGCGGCTTGCCACTCGCTATACATCTGGGTCAGACGCGCCATGTAGGTTGCGTAGGCTTCGGGGGCGTGCGATGGGTCGGCGGCTAGGCGTGATAACTCGTTGCTGGCTTCGAGTTGGTATTCGGATAGGCGTTCGAAATAGGTGGATAGGGCTTTTGACGTGGATGTCAGGTTGGTGACCCAACCACAGCTTTGGCTAGGCCGAAGGACATCATCCTGGGTTGAATTGTGTTGGCTGAACAGTTTGTTATTCATATTGATAATCCGTACGCTGTCATGCAGCAACCTTTGGCGCCATCGAGTCGCTTCCAGAGTCACATTGAGATGTGCCCCTACGCAACGCTCGTTCTGAAAACTTCGCAGTAAGATTCATGAGCGGATCGCGATCTTGCCACTATTACGCTCTAAATCCGGAGTTCATTTTTTCGCAGTCTACCCACCGCTCACCTGTCTAAACGATCTATTTTTTTTCTCTTTGCGCGCTGTTTTCTATTTACCACCGCTAGCTCGCTGTAGCCGCACTCGAATTTTTCAAGTCCACCGTATTTTTTATTTCGCTCGTCAAGTCTTGAATCGCCGTTGTCAATTCGCTAATCACGTCATTCTTCTCGCTCAGCCGAATTTCAATAGGTTTAGAGCTCGATTTCTCCTCTGATGGCAATGGAGTGTCCAGTATTCTCTGAATCGCCAAACAGTTCAAAAACTCATCGCCCCATCTCCCATATGATGAATCGCTCGTTTCTTTGCCATCCTCGATTTCCTGGTCCGTTTGCGTTCTCCAGATGCCCTCTATAAGCTTCTCTTGTGCGTCATCCCTCAGCTTTTCGCCGCTTACAAGGCTCTTGCGCAGGAGCTTCTGTATCTCTCTTATCAGAGATTTGTTTTCGCAATTGTCCCTAAGCCATTCAAATACTTCCAGGACGTCGGATGTGAATCCTTCCGATTCAATTCGCTCGGAATTCTTCGACATCCACGATTGGAATTCCGCTTTTGAATTAAAAGTAACTCTCTTTGGCAGGCGTTTATCTACAAACACCTTGTTTACGGCAGCGAAGGTATCTTCTGCTGCGCATTCTGCTTGCTCTAGTTTCTTCTCCAACTGTGAATCCATCATTGTTCTCCTACTACTCGGTTGGTGTAAGGACGTTGATTTTGCAACGAGTCCGCCGATCTTTTAGTCGGAACGCAAATCGCTCGACCAGTCGCATTTCGTATTCGCCGTTCTCAACGATTCGAACAAACTGCACGGAGGGTTCCAGCGCTTGAGCGATGTCAACCCACGCGCGTGCGGTCGATACGACCAGCGCTGTCCTATCTGGCAGCGCGGGCGAACTGTGAATGCCGGCAGATACGAGGGGCCTCATCCTCTCTATCGGTGTATTCAGTGAATTGGATTTGGGTACCGTCGAGCTAATTTCGCCCTCCAAGTCATTGCTTAGAATTAACGCGTACGGCTCATACCTCGACTTTTCGCGCAACTTTTGGCGAGCCTTCACAACATACCTGAAGAGCGCGACCCCAATCGGATCGTCGGGGCCTAGCTGTTCTCCGACAGGCGGGATGTCTCCGGGTTGATAGCCGCTTCCACTGTCTGGGTAATAAAGTCCCTGCCAATATTCGGGCAGGGCCGTACAAACGGCCTTGTTTTGCCGAAGCGCGTTCGCGAAACCAGGATCGCTCGGCCGTAATATCAACCAGTCTTCCACATACCCTAACCGATAGGCCGCTTCGATAATTCTATCTAGGGCGAAAAAATTGGTGCCCTCGTTGAACACTTGTGATTCGCGCAATCGGAAGTTCACGGACAACTGCACAATCGGCGTCGAAGCTGTATCAGCGTAGAGGGTCTCGCCGTTGTCTTCCGTCTTGTCTGCCATTACGTTCTGCGTCTCACTCGGCACATGAAACACCTCAAACGGTGCCCGCACCCGTCGCGATTGCGCTAAAGCCTGCGCCAAATCGGCATTAATCTTTGCCCAGATTTGATCACTCCACGGCAGTTGGTTGTGTCGTAGATCCATTGCGTCATTTCCTCAATGCAGAAGTTTGAAGAGTTCGGAGAACCGAGGTCCCGACAGGATGGTGCTGCCGGTCATGTAAATCGAATAAAGCGGTTGTTCGTTCAGTAACAGACTGCGCAGTTGCTGGCTGAGCGGGTGTTGGCCGAGTTCCAGCTGCACGTGAGCTGGCTTTTCTTCGCGGCTGCACAGCTGTGCGGCCTGCACGTAACGATAGACGCTGGACTGTTTGCGCCGGGGGAAATCCGAAGCAGCGCTCAACAAGCCATTGGTTAAAAACGATGTGCCGGCTGCTGGCGTGGCACGCAGGGACAGCACAAATTGCCCATCCTGATTCAGCGTGCAGCCGACGCTTGGGCCACTTGTCACGATCTCAACTTGGCCCAGCGTAGTCGGGTTGCCCCATAGCTCATAACCGGCGCAGCGTGCGCGTTCGGTGTTCACGGGGTTAGCGTGATAGTGAAAGGCCTGGCTGCGGTAATACGGCTCTTGCACGGTGAAATTCACCGACACTTCGGAGAAACCACCGAAGTCTGAATCCCCTGCTTGCAACCAGTAGAGTGCCATATGCGTCAAGCCGTAACCGCTGTTAAACGCGCGCAGATCATTGGGCAACAGCCGGTTCACGTCGCTCGCCCGCACCGGATAAGCGACGATGAATTGTGTGACGTCCCGTGTGACTATCGGATAGATCAGGGTCTCGCCGTTGGAGAGTGTGGTGTTCACCCTGTGCGTCCCATGGTGGCTGTTGGCCGAAATCTTCCCTGCGAACAAACATAATTCATCTCTACGCAAAACATCAATTGTGGTGCTTAAAGGATCCTGTCCAAGGTCGGGCCAACGATGATCTGGTTCTTCTCGCGATAGCTGTAACGTTTCACCGGACCACCCCGTATCAATTTGGCCAAGGTCTTGCTGAGGGGGTGTTCGCCTAAACTCAGGCTGGCGTTTACCGGGCGTTCCACGGTGGCGCTGCACGGCGTGTGATGCAGGTAACGGAAGACCTTGGTCGACCCCGACGCGGCAAAACACAGCAGAGCACTCAGATCAAAACCCGGGCCGCTCAACACCGGCCCTTCAAGCCGCAGCACCTGATGGCCGTCCATTGACAAGGCACACGCCGTGCGATCGCCAGCAGTGTCGAATTCGAGGGTCGCTACCGTTTTGTGCAGATCCCACAGTTCGGTACTCGCGAGCTTGGCAAAATCGGTGGACACCGGGTTGGCGATCAAGAAAGTGGCCGGGCTGCGGTAGTAAGGATCTTCGACAACGAAGCCGATCTGCACTTCTTTTAACGGCCCCAGATCCGTGCTGGGTGACTGCATCCAATAGATGTACATCTCACTCTGGCCATAACCCATAGAGAGCGGCTTCACGTCGCGCGGCAGCACTGCCTGCGCGTCCGTCGTGGCCACGTCGAAACTGAAAACCGCCTGCACACAATCGGGCAACTTGATCGGGAAACCAAGCGTCTGGCCGTTGGAAATATTGACGTGCATCTGGCTTGCGGGCCTCAGTAGGTCAACCAACCGCCAGAGACATTGATGGTCTGCCCCGTGATGCTTGCTGCAACCGGTGACGCGAGGTAAACGGCAAGTTCTGCCACGTCCCGTGGATGCACCAGCCGGCGTTGCGGAACCATGGCGAGGTATTCGCTCAAAGTCTGGTCCGGGCCGCTATCACCTGCCAGTGGCGCAATTTCCCGCATAATCTGCTTGAGCATTTCGGTATCGACAAAACCTGGCGCGATGGCGTTGACGTTGATGCCCAGCGGCGCGAGATCGTCGGCCATCGCGCGAGTGAGGCCGACGATGGCATGTTTGGACGCCACATAACCGGCCGAAAAAGGTGCGCCGGATTTGCCGGCGACCGACGCGATATTGACAATCCCCGCCCCGGTCTGGGGCGGCATGTGTGGCAGTACCTTCTGACTCAACGCAAACGGTGCCGTAACGTTGACGGCGAACTGGCGATCCCAGTAAGCGCGCGAATGTTCACGAAAGACACCGGAGTGATAGACCCCGGCATTATTCACCAGGATATCAATGCGGCCATGCTCGGCCGCCAGTTCCGCGACAAGCTGCGCCATAACAACGTCGTCGGTGACATCCGCGACTGAAAACGAGCAGCGTCGCTGACGCGCCTGGGCGTAACTCTGGATCTCACTGCGATGGGACCCATCAATGTCGATGATGTGAACATCGGCGCCGCTGTCCAGCATGCGCTCGGCAATGGCACGACCAATGCCGCGATTAGCGCCCGTGACGATGGCGAACTTACCGGCCAACGCGCTGGTAGGAGTCGCGGGCGCAGGGCCCAATAAAGGAGCGGACGTGGAGTTTGTCGCAACCGGCGCCGTCGCCCCCCCCGGCGACCGCACCGGACTAGATTGCATGGCGGCGAGCGTGGCCAGACAGGCAGCACAAGCACCGCCCGTCAGGCTTTCAACAGGCTTGCCGCACAGCTCGCAGACCACGATGCCCTTTCCCGCGATTTTAGGTCTAGACCAGAAACATTCTTGATGCCAGACCGGTTTCAGTTTGCGCCCTTTACGGACGCTGTGGGTCGTTCGCACGCGCCGGCCGAGTATGCCATGAATGCCGCGCAACCAAATCCCTAACTCAGGCGTTGTCGCGCGGTTTGTGCAATATTCACCCACCAGTCCATTTTCATTGACACAAAAAGATTTTCGGCCTGTTCCCGCTGCCGCAACGCAGCCCGCCGATTGCCCATCTTGTACAGAATCTCTGCGTAGCGATAACGGGTAATGGCTTCGTCCGGCCGTTGGCCGCGTTGCCGCGCCAGATTCAGCGAGCGGGTCACGCAGGTCTCTACGCTGTCCCAATCGGGTGTGTCTGCGCTGGCTGCGGCGATCGCCAGCGCACGCGCCGCTACTACTCCACCCAAATACTCATCACGGCTCTCGCAGGCAACAGCGATATGCGCGTGCGCGTGCGCACGCATTATCTCGCCTTGCAACGCACACATCTCCGCATAGGTCGCTTCATAGAGTGACAGCGCCAGCTTATGATCTATGCCGTTTAACAAATCCAGCGCTGATTTGTAATCTTGTAATGCTTCGACGCCGCCGCCGCGCAACATGAACTGCGCATAGGCTTTGCCGCAACGTGCATAGCCCTCGATGTATCTCGTCGCCGTGACATCGCCCATTGCGATAACGTGGTCACATAGATCAATGGCGCTCTGCCATTGCCCCTGCACTGACAGCCGAATGCTCGACCATAGCCGGATAATCTGCTCCAGCAATCGATCGCGATTTCGAATGGCAGCGCTCAATATCACCGACTGCAAGTGCGCACTACGTTCGAACTGCCCGGTCACTAAACATTGCAGCGAGAGAAAATTGTAGGCCGTGTGTAAGACTCCGCGATTGTTCACGCGCTCTGCCACTTCAATGGCGCCTTC
>JAYUQF010000635.1:0-2450 GCA_043756885.1 Pseudomonadota bacterium | reverse complement strand
CACGGCGTGATCAAATTTGCCGGCAAGGTTTTTCGCGAACTCGATGGGCGTTCCTGGCAGGTGAGTGCGCGCCTCGAAGATATGGACAGCGCGGGCATCGCCGCCCAGGCTTTATCGCCCATGCCAGAGCTGCTGTCCTATTGGTTCACGGCTGATGATGGCCTGGATCTGGCGCGTTATGTAAATCATCAGGTAGCCGAGATGGTGGCGCGTGCACCGTCGCGCTTTTATGGTCTGGGCATGGTGCCGTTGCAGGATGTGGCGCTGGCCACCGCGGAACTTGCACGTCTTAAGCGTGATGGGTTTGCCGGCATACAGATCGGCAGCAACATCAACGGTGTATTTCCTGGCGAAACACACTTTGACGAGTTTTTTGCCGAGTGTGCAGGTTTGGGGCTGGCGGTTTTTGTACACGCTCTGCATCCCATCGGCACCGAGCGTTTGTTGGCCTTCCCCGATCTTGTGCCCTTTGCAGCGTTTCCGCTCGATACCGGTCTGGCTGCTATGACGCTCATCCGCGCTGGTGTGCTTGAACGTCATCCGCAGCTGCGTATTGGTTTCAGCCATGGCGGTGGTGCGGTGGTGCCGCTCACCCATAGGCTCAAACAGGGCTGGTTAAGCAGCAATGGTTTTAATGGACTGTTGCCCCATGCGCCGCAGCATTATGCGGCGCAATGTTTTTACGACTCGCTGGTATACGACGTCGACTATCTGGACTACCTCGCCACGCGTTTTGCACCCGGGCAAGTTTTTGCGGGGACGGATTATCCCTACGCCATCGCCCAGCAAGATGTGGTCGGGTTTTTAACCGCCAGCGCACACTGCGCGGTCAACACCGCCAACGGTGCCGCGCGCAGATTTCTCGGCATCGATAGGAACACGTGACTTACTCGAAACTGTGAGCCAGTTGGACGCGTTTGGATGCGTGCGCCGTGCACCAAAAGATTACTCGTGCAGCCAGCGTGTACCTGCCGCACACCACGCCACTCGGTGCCAACTGACCCGTTTATTCGGTACTGGTACGGCGGCGCACGCCACTTAATAGGCCGATCCCCGCCAACATAAGTCCCCACGCGGCAGGCACCGGGATAGGCTGCAGCTCGATGCGAACCTCCATGCCAGTAGCATCGGACGCAAATCCATCACTGGCGCCACTCACAGCAAAATCAAGGTGGGCTCCTTGGGTCAGAGCGAGGGTGCCCATGAATGACTGTTCACTTGGGCCGCGAAAGCCCCGCACAAGCAACGTTGGGGACAAAGCCGCGCCGTTTTTAAGAATTAACACGTCTGTGGTCGTGCCACTTGGCTTGCTCGCCGAAAGTACGCGCAGGCCTTCAAAGCTTGCCGTGATTTGGTAAGTACCATCAGCCGGCGCAGTGAAGCGTAAATTACACAAGCTGTTATTGCCCGGGGCGCAAATCAGCTCTCCGATCTGCAATTCAGTGGCCCCATCAAAAAATAGGTTGGTGCCCGCGTTGAAGTAAAAACCAGGCGTACCGGTACCGGCCTCGTTGCGGCGCCACGAGGTGATGCTGGTGCCTGGCACGGTGAATGATTCTGTGAAGGCCGTGAACGCGCCGGCAGAGTCGAGGGATCCATAGGTCCACACTCCATTAGCATTTCCGGCCAATAGTGAAAAGTCGTCGGCGGCGTCGTGGAGGTCGTCTGAGATCGTTAAAGCCAGTGCGGTTTCGGTGCAAACAAACAACGCCACCAGGGTTAACGGCAATAGAGCGCTTCTCATAATCTAGTCCTTCAGAGTTGTTGGGGTCATCCGATTGCCATCGTTATGGCAGTGCGTTCGTTTCAGGTGTAACGCGTATGCCGGCGGTGGGGAAACAGTGACGTCCAACCTACGGTAGCGCCTGAAAGCGTTCAAGTGAAAGGCGTGTGCGATATTGCACAAACGCAGCACCACGGCTGACAATACCGCCGCGCGCAGATTTCTCGGCATCGATAACTACAGCAACACTGTCGTTGCAGACCCCATCAGCTGATAGTGCGCGTGATGTCGGTATCCACAAGTAAGGTCACGGCGGCCTGGGCGTTGGTGTAGGAGGCGTACAGCACACCTGCGACATCAACGTCGGCACCCGCCACCCAGCCTTGGCCGACGGCATTAACAGTGTCGCCGCTGTTGCCATCGATTAGCAGTTCGTGGGTATGGGTATCGTTGAACTGACCAGTGTTATCGGGCAGCGCGAGCACGTCGTGCACGTCCAGCGCCAAGGTGTTGTTGCCAGTGCCAGTCAGATCGATGCGCTCAATGCCGGTGATGCGGTTAGCGGCGATGAGGTCCAGATCGAGCGTGACGCCACTGCCGTCGATGCGTAAGGTATCGCTGCCGCCACCACCGTCGAGATCGCGGGCGTCGGTGCGCCAGACCAGGGTGTCGTTACCATGACCGCCGCGCAGCACATCGGCGCCTCCACCACCATCGATCAGGTCAT
>JAYUQF010000634.1:0-2453 GCA_043756885.1 Pseudomonadota bacterium | reverse complement strand
GTCGCATTTCTTCGGGCCAGTCACTGAGCTCGATGTTTGTAGATTAAAGTGGATTTTGCGGTGCGGCCTTTGTGTCGCGCTGTTTGGTGAAAAGCCGTCGTTGCGCCTGGTCGCGGGTCGACGCCGGTGTTTTTGTTTGGCATTGAGATTAACTGGAGTATCGGACGATGGAAAAATTTGCAATTTCTGCCGTAACTCGCGCAGACAGGGGTAAAGGTGCGAGCCGCCGCCTGCGTCGCGAGGGCAAACTGCCGGGCGTGGTGTACGGGGGCCATGCGGACCCGGTCGCAGTCACGCTCGACCACAACGACATCTTGCTGCATACCGCGCATGAAGCGTTTTATTCGCATGTTCTGACGCTCACCCTCGACGGCAAAGTTGAGCGCGTGGTGGTGAAGGATATGCAGCGTCACGTCTACAAACCGCGCATCCTGCATATGGACCTGCTGCGTGTGTCTGAAACCGAAGCCCTGAACATGCGTGTGCCGCTGCACTTCCTGAACGAAGAGAAGTGTGTAGGCGTCAAGATTGGCGGTGGTGTGATCGCCCATCAGATGGCCGATATCGAAATCACCTGTCTGCCCAAAGATCTTCCCGAGTTTATCGCGGTCGACCTTGAGCAGATGAATATCGGTGACACCATTCATCTCGGCGAACTGCAGCTGCCGCCGGGCGTGCAGGTCACTTCGCTGCTGCATGGTGGCGACGACAACCAGGCGGTGGTGACGGTTTATTCACCGCGTGGTGGCGAAACCGAGACCCCGGCGGCGGGCGCCTGACACCACTCGCGCCGGCGCGTACGCAGCAGCAGGCCGCGGACGTGTCCGGCGCGGAGTCCGTGCAATTGGTGGTTGGTCTCGGCAATCCCGGGGCCGGCCATCTTGAAGACCGGCACAATGTCGGTTTCTGGCTGGTCGACACCCTGGCCGCCCGCTTAAAAACCGAGATGCGCAGCGAGTCGCGCTACAAGGGCGAACTTGGGCGTGCGGCTTCGGGTCTGCGCTTGTTGAAGCCCACCACGTTTATGAATCTCTCGGGCGAGTCCGTCGCACCCTGCGCAACTTATTTCCGCATCGCACCGCCCCAAGTATTAGTGGTGCATGACGAACTCGATCTGCCCGTCGGCAGTGTGCGTCTCAAGCGCGGTGGTGGTCATGGCGGCCATAACGGGCTGCGCAGTATCGAACAGATGTTGGGCACGCAGGATTATCTGCGCATCCGCCTTGGCATTGGCCATCCGGGTGTCGGGCGCGATGTTGCCAGCTATGTATTGTCACGTCCGCCGGTCGCAGAGCGTGAGGCCATCGAAGCGGCTATAACTGCCGTACTGGATAACTTTGAGACCATCATTAACGGCGGCTTCAATCGCGCCATGAATACGCTCAATCAGCGTGCGGCCAAGATAAAGGAATAAGAGCGATGGGTTTCAAATGCGGTATCGTCGGCTTACCCAATGTTGGTAAGTCTTCGCTGTTTAATGCGCTGACATCGGCGGCGATTGCCGCCGAGAATTATCCCTTCTGCACCATCGATCCCAACGTCGGCATCGTCGCCGTGCCAGACCCGCGGCTGGATAGGCTGTGTGCCATCGTCAAACCACAGCGTGTGGTGGCATCGAGCATGGAGTTTGTTGATATCGCCGGTCTGGTCGCCGGCGCGTCGAAAGGCGAAGGCTTGGGCAATAAATTTCTCGCGCATATTCGCGAGACCAACGCCATCGCCCATGTAGTGCGATGTTTTGATAACGACAATGTCACCCATGTTGCTGGCCGGATTGATCCGATTGCCGATATCGAAGTCATCGACACCGAACTCGCGCTTGCCGATCTCGACACCGTCACCCGTGGCCTCGAGCGCGCCGAAAAAGCGGCCAAGTCCGGTGATAGGGAACAACGTGCCCGCGCCGAGAGTTTCAAGTTATTGTTTGCGGCACTGGACGAAGGCCGCCCGATCCGAACACTCGAACTCGACGACGACACCCGCACCTTGTTGCGCGAAGTGAGCTTACTCACCGCCAAGGCGGTGGTATTTGTGGCCAACGTTGATGAGGGCAACTTGGGCGGTAATGACTATAGCCGGCGCGTGAGCGAATACGCAGCCAAACATGGCGCCGAATGTGTGCTGCTGTGTGCCGCGATAGAAGCCGAGATCTCGACCCTCGACAGCGCTGACCGTATCGAATTTCTGAAGGACATGGGCCTGGAAGAACCTGGGCTCAATCGCGTCATTCGCGCCGGTTATCACCTGCTCGGCCTGCAAAGCTATTTCACCGCCGGACCCAAAGAAGTGCGCGCCTGGACCATCCGTCAGGGCACCACAGCGCCCGGTGCAGCAGCCGTTATTCACACCGATTTTGAACGGGGTTTTATTCGCGCCGAAGTCATCGCCTATGACGATTACATCGCCTGCGGCGGCGAGACCAAAGCCAAAGAAACCGGCAAGTTGCGCGTGGA